>NZ_BCBO01000081.1:0-10838 GCF_001320835.1 Pseudomonas sp. NBRC 111138
GGCCGAGCGCCGAGGCCAGCGCGATACCCATGGCGTTTTGCACCACCAGCAAGCCCGTTACCACCAGCAGAAACACCGCCAGGATCCGCCCGCCTTTCTTCAGGCTGGCAAAATCGGCGTTCAAACCGATAGTGGCAAAGAACGCCAGCATCAACGGGGTTTGCAATGAAGGATCGAAGCGTACTTCGATATCGGCAAACGCGCGCAACGCCAGGAGCAGCATGGCGACCAACAGGCCACCGGCTACTGGTTCCGGAATGTTGTAGGTACGTAAGAAGCCGATGCGAGCCACAAGCCAGCGCCCCAGCAATAGCACCAGTGAAGCGGCAACGAGGGTTGAATAGAAATCGAGTTGAAGCATCCGGTCAGTTCTCTGAAGTGGACAAGGAGAATGGGTGGCCAGAGTAGAGAGCACAGGGCGAAAAGGTATCGCCCCCACAAAAAACACAGACTTTCCCTACAAGCCTCACAATAATAACCTACAACCGCCTGCACCTCGCCCCTCCAGAGATACGCAGAGTAGACTTACCGACGACGCCTTCGCAGCAGAGGCCAGTTGGAGGCTATCTCCCCCGGCTCAGCGTCACGCCCTGCGATTCGCAGCAGGTCTGGAAACTCAAGCAACAGGGCACGATTGCCCCGGCCAATGTGCTCCATCACGGCCAGGGTAATGTTTTCACGCACCATGCCCGTCGAAACGTAATACATGGCCCAGGCTTGCTCTGGCGTACAGAGGCCGATCTGTTCTTCAATCTCTTTGTAGGCCTTGTAGTCGTCCGACTCTAAATAACGCTGATCACGACCCTGGCGCATGCTGTCTCCCTCCCCGACCCCGTCACGTACCGCTTTTGACCTTGGTCCAGACCCGTGTGCGAATGCGCTCCGCCTTCAGCGGCAAGGGCTCAAGCGGAACCAGTGTGGCCATGGTCTTTTTATCGGGATAAATCCAAGGGTTATCCCGCAACTTTTGCTCGACGAACTCAGTGGCATCTTTGTTGGCGTTGGGATAGAGCATGTAGTTGGACGTCTTGGCTATCACCTGCGGCTGCAGCATGTAGTTGATGAACGCCAGAGCGGCCTTTGGGTGGCGAGCATCCTTGAGCAACACCCAGTTTTCAGACCAGACCAAGGCGCCTTCGCGCGGCAGGCTGTAGGCAATCTTGCGGCCGCTGTTGGACTTTTCATTAATCGCCTGAGCGGCCAGCGCACCATTGGCCCAGCCGACGACTGCACAGATATTGCCGTCCGCCAGGTCGGCGTCGATTCTGGACGAGTCGAAATAGAGCACATAGGGACGGATTTTCAACAACAGCGCCTGGGCCTTCTGGTAATCCTCTGGATCGGTACTGTTACTGGGCAACCCCAGGTAGTGCAAGGCGATCGAAATGATTTCGCTGGGGGAGTCGAGCATGGCTACGCCACAAGACTTGAGCTTGCTGATGTTTTCTTCTTTGAAGATCAGGTCCCAACTGTCCACCGGGGCGTCATCGCCCAGCGCCGCCTTGACTTTATCCACGTCGTAGCCAATGCCAGTGGTACCCCAGACATAGGGCACGGCGTAGCGATTGCCTGGGTCATTGACCGCCAGCAGGGAGAGGATGTCAGGGTCGATGTGCGAAAGGTTACTCAACTGCGCGCGATCCAGCGGCTGCAGCACCCCAGCCTTGATCAAGCCGGGTAATACATTGGAGGTGGCCACGACCAGGTCATAGCCGGTGCGCCCAGCCATGACCTTGCTCTGCATGATTTCGGCGCTGTCGAAAGCATCCATATGCAGCTTGATGCCGGTCTCCTGCTGGAATTGCCTGGGCGTCTGCGGTTCAAGAAACCCGAACCAGTTATACAGATACACCGAAGATTCAGCGGCGGCTGCGGGCGTGCTGGTTGCAGCCCCCAGGAGCGAAGCTAAAAAAATAGCTCGCAAGTGTGCTCGACTCATATGACTATCCCTGTCCACACGACACGCCTTCATGGCTATCGTAAGCTCGGGGTGAATATACCGAGCATCAACGAATAGTAAATACCTACAAGTACTTAGCTCTGGCCTGCAAAGCCCTAACCCTAAAGGGGTAGAACATGTCGCTTGACCTTCATAGCCTGGCTTGGCACCGATCGGTTGGAAAACTGATCATGCAGCTCAATCGCCCGGAGTTCTGGAGTTCTTTGATTCGCGTATTGAATGAATATGTGCAGATAGACAATTGGGTGGTGCTGGTTTTTGGCGACCACGCGGTGCGCGTGATCAGCCTGCCCGAAGTAGCAGACAGCGAAGAAATCGACGCCTTTATTCACCGCTATGTGAAAGGCCTGTATCTGCTGGACCCGTTCTATATCGCTGATCGAGAAAACCCACAGAGCGGGTTCTTCCATCTGCTCGATATTGCGCCGGAACACTTCCGGGAAACCGAGTACTACCAACAATATTTCGCGCAATACATCTCGGTCGATGAGGCGCAATACAATGTACGGCTCGATGCCGGCACAACGCTGTGCATGTCGTTTGGCAGCAACCTGCGATTCACCCAGGCGCAGATAACAGTATTGGACCTGATCAAGCCGTGGGTGACGGCATTGATGCATCAACGCATGTTTTTTGAAACTGACCCGACGAAAAACCTCGCCGAGCCGGCCCCATGGGCCGAGGCACTTACTCAGTTGGAAACACAAGTAACGGCACGTGAAAAGGACGTGCTCAAGTTACTCCTCAGTGGGTTCTCCAACAAAGAGATCGCCGGCAAGCTGTCGCTGTCGACAGAAACCATCAAGGTCCACCGTCGCAACATCTACAGCAAGCTGAATATCAAATCTCAGTCCGAACTGTTTGCGCGTTTTTTCATGCCACGGCAAGAGATCCCTTCGACGCTTTGAACGGGGTGGTGGCGAAGTAAATTGCGCACAAACAAAAACGCCGATCATCACTGATCGGCGTTTTCGTTAAATATGGAGCGGGAAACGAGACTCGAACTCGCGACCCCGACCTTGGCAAGGTCGTGCTCTACCAACTGAGCTATTCCCGCAAATGGCGTCCCCTAGGGGACTCGAACCCCTGTTACCGCCGTGAAAGGGCGGTGTCCTAGGCCACTAGACGAAGGGGACACGCTACTGAAACACATGGTGTGTGTTCCAGTGCCCAGAGGCCTTGTCCGAAGACTTGGTCCTGGTTTCACTCAATGCCGCCCGAAGGCCACACTGCTTGTAAATTGGAGCGGGAAACGAGACTCGAACTCGCGACCCCGACCTTGGCAAGGTCGTGCTCTACCAACTGAGCTATTCCCGCATATGGCGTCCCCTAGGGGACTCGAACCCCTGTTACCGCCGTGAAAGGGCGGTGTCCTAGGCCACTAGACGAAGGGGACACACCTACAACATTCACTCCCTACCGCGTTTCGCTGTGTGCTTTACGCTGTAAGTGGCGCGCATTCTATGGATGGATTGAAAGGTCGTCAACCCCCAAGGATAAATTTATTTAAATCAATGACTTCGCCATGGTTTCACGGCCTTCGCGGGCATTGGCACCGTCCGAGCCTTGGCGCCTATATTCTGGCGTTCGACAAGACGCTATAGTTCACCCTGACAAATGATGGCAATGTGCATCCATTCAGGAAGCGCCTACCTATATAGAAGAAATCACCTGGGCAACTGGTCGATCGGTCCTATCCGCCGGATGACCCAGTCACTACACTCCACAGCACACCCTATTAAAGAGGTCACACCGGTGACACCACTCATGATCACCCTGCTGGTAATAGCCGGGATCGTAATACTGATCGCCATTGGCTACATGAACCACGTGGTGGAAAACAACAAGCTGGAAAAGAAGCGTACCGAGATCGAGCTTAACGATCGGCTGCGTCGCTGCGGTGAAATCACCGAGACCTTCCCCGGCCAACTGATGACCCCAGCGCTCAAGCTGTTGCTGGCTCGCCTGGAACTGAACGTCAACCAGCGCCTGTTGAACCTCAACAAGTCCAGCACACCGCTCAAGGCCCGCATCAACGAACTGAATGCGCTGATCGCCCAAGGCGAATCGATTCCGGTGCCCAACCCACCGGCCCCGATCCAGACCGAAGCCAAGGCCAAGGACGTGCGCTTCCTGCTCGAAGCCCTGCACGGCCAAGTCACCCGCGCCGCCCAGGATGGCTTCCTGCCGACCAACGAGGCCAAGCACTGGATCAAGGAAATCCGTCATATCCTGGTGCTGCTGCATATCGAGTTTTTCAACAACCTCGGCCAGCACGCCCTGCTGCAAGGCCAACCCGGCCAGGCACGCCTGGCGTTCGAGCGCGGCGTGCAGTACCTGCGCAAACAACCGGAGCCGGTGCTCTACAGCGCCCAGTTGCAACTGCTGGAGTCCCAACTGGCGCGCGCCAACTCCACAGTGCTGACCAACAGCAAGCCGGCCGAGGACGAAGTCAACGAGCTGACCGAGGGCTTGAAAGTCGTCGATGCCGACGCCGAGTGGAAGAAGAAAGCGATCTACGATTGATGGCAACGCGAACGCAATGCTCATAGCAACGAAGATCAAAGGTGGTGGCTTGCCTGCGAAGACGTCGGCCCAGCAAACATTGATGTTGACTGACACACCGCTTTCGCGAGCAAGCCCGCTCCCACAGTGGGATTGTGGGGTGTCAGGTAGGTGAGCATCGGCTGGCAGGCCTTCATCGCAGGCAAGCCAGCTCCCACAGTGAAATCATCACATGCCATCAATGTGCACCTATCCCCCCGCTCCCGACTAGCGTAAAAAAGTGCCCCTCACTCCGTGAAATTAGAGGCCTGTTATGCCTGTCGCCGTGATTGATGGACAACCGCTGCACTATATCGACCAGGGCGCCGGCCCTGTCGTGCTACTGGGTTCGAGTTACCTGTGGGCCAGCGACATGTGGGCGCCGCAGATTGAAGCGCTGTCGCAGCAATACCGCGTGATCGTCCCCGAGTTGTGGGGCCACGGTGAGTCCGGGCCGTTGCCAGCACCCACTCATTCCCTGGATGACCTCGCCCGCCAGGCCCTGGCGTTGCTGGATCATCTTAGTATCGAGCAAGCCAACCTGGTGGGCCTCTCGGTCGGCGGCATGTGGGGCGCACGCCTGGCATTGCAGGCTCCCGAGCGCATCAACAGCGTAGTGCTGATGGACACCTACCTCGGGGCCGAACCCGAAGCAACACGCCAGTATTATTTCTCGCTGTTCAAGATGATTGAAGACGCCGGGGCGATCCCCGAACCGTTGCTGGATGTGATCGCACCGATCTTCTTCCGCCCGGGCATCGACCGCGAATCCGCGCTGTACCGGGATTTTCGCCAGTCACTGCAAGACTTCCCCAGAGAACGTTTGTTGGACAGTATCGTGCCGCTGGGCCGCCTGATCTTCAGCCGCGAAGACATCTTGGCGCACTTACCTGCATTGGACTCCGACACCACCTTGGTGATGTGCGGCGAACAGGACAAACCCCGGCCACCTGCAGAATCCAAGGAAATGGCCGACCAGATTGGTTGCGACCTGATCCTGATCCCCGAGGCTGGGCATATCTCAAGCCGCGAGAACCCCGACTTCGTCAACGAGGCGCTGCTGTCCTTCCTCGCCAACCACGCCTGATCGCCCCGCCCTCAGATCGTAGCGCCTACGCTGCGATCAAAGGCGGAAATGCCCCACCATCCCCTTGAGTTGCGCGCCCAACTGCGCCAACTGGATGCTCGAGGCGGCATTGCCTTGCATGCTCAACGCCGAATGATCGGCACTCGCCCGAATACTGGTGACGCTGCGGTTGATCTCTTCAGCCACCGAGCTTTGCTCCTCGGCGGCAGCGGCGATCTGTTGGTTCATCTGCTGGATCAATGAAACAGCCGCCGCAATGCTGCCCAAGGCCCCTTCGGTTTCCAGCGCATCACTGACCGCCAGCTTCACCAGCTCGCCACTCTGCTGGATCTGCTGCACCGAGGACTGCGCCGCACTGCGCAGCGTGCTGACCAGCCGTTCGATTTCCTCGGTCGATTGCTGGGTGCGCTTGGCCAGTGCCCGCACTTCATCGGCCACCACAGCAAAGCCACGCCCCTGCTCACCGGCACGCGCCGCCTCAATCGCAGCGTTCAAAGCCAGCAAGTTGGTCTGTTCGGCCACGCTCTGGATCACGCTCAAGACGGTACCTATATTCTGGATTTGCGCGCTGAGGCTTTCGATACTGGCGCTGGCACTGTTGCTGGATGTGGCCAGCAACTCGATACGCTGCAGGCTCATGCGCACCACCTGCTGGCCGCTATCGACCTTGGCATCCGCGGTCTGTGCGGCTTGGGCAGCCTGCTCGGCATTGCGTGCCACATCGTGCACCGTGGCGGTCATCTGGTTCATCGCCGTGGCGACTTGCTCGGTTTCGTCCTTCTGGTTGCTGACTTCGGCAGTGGTTTGCTCGGTGACGCTGGACAATGAATGCGCGGAGCTGGCGAGCTGTTCGATCCCCGCCTGCAACCCGCTGACCATCTGGCTCAAGCTGTTGCCCATCTGCTGCATCGCCTGCATCAACTGGCCGATTTCATCACGCCGGCTGATCTCCATGCGCCCACTCAGGTCACCCGAGGCGATCTGCTGAGCCACGGCGATCACCGCCCGCAACGGCGCAACAATCAAGCGGGTGATCACCCATGCAGCGATCAAGCCCACCAGCAGCGCCAGGGCAGATGAACCGATGATCAGCAGCGTGCTGTGCTGCAACTGCGTTTGCATGGACTGGTCTTCGGCGGCGTACGCCTGGTTGACCCGATTCACCACTTGCTCGGCGCGGTCATGCAACTGGGTGTAGACCACTTTTTCCTGGGCCAACAGCCCGGTGTATTCGCCGAGCTTGTCACTGAACGACGCGATATGCCCGGAGACTTCATTGAGCACGGTCTGGTAGCCGGGGTCCTTGACCGTGGTTTTGAGTTTCTCGACTTCAGCCAGGGCCTGGTCGGCTTGCTCGATCTTGCCCTGCCCGGCGTCGTCTGCGTCCGCCCTGCGGCTCTGATCCAGGCGCACCCGCGCCTCGTTCATGGCCTGCAACATCAGACGCGACACCTGGCTGACCTGCCCCGCCTGCTCGATAAACTCCGCGCCCTCCTTGCCTTGGCTTTCCTTGAGGCCATAGGCACCGTCGTCCGCCAGCCCGGCTTGCAGCACATCCAGGTTATTGGCCACGCTGGACACCGACCAACTGGCCATTTCCAGGGCGAGGTCCTTGGTCTGAGTCAACTCGACGAACTCATCGAATGCCTGGCGATAGGCGACCAAGGCTTGCTCAACGTCACCCATCACTCGCTCGTTGCTGGCAGACCGAGCCTTGAGACGCGTGGCCTGGGCCAGCAGCGCATCGACACTGGCATGCAGGGCATCAACGGCCTTGGGGTCGGCGTGCAACGCATAGTCCTGCTCGATCACGCGCACCTTGAGCAGGTCGCTGTTGAGCGTCGACATCGACGTGAGGCCTTCGAAGCGCTGGCCGATGGTCTGCAGGGACCACACACCGATGGCCGCTACCAAGGCCGTCAGCAGCAGTACCAGGGTAAACCCCAAGCCGAGTTTTTTTGCCATACCGAGGTTGGCGAAACGTCGTTGCACGCCCGAAATCATTGCACTTGATCCTCTTGCAATGGCAAATGCCATAAGCCAGGTTTACAAGCAGCGAGATTCGCAACCCCGAGGCACTGAGCACAAGCCGCTGGCGCCGGAATAATGGCAAAAAGCTACATGCGCGTCGTTTTCAGAATGGTCGAGGTCGATCTTGCCGCGCCCATGGCTCGGAACAGCGTCAATGCGCGTTGATCAGCCGCGTAGGCCACATTGATGCGTAACCATTCGCTGCGCTCACCCGTGGGGCTGAACAATGCGCCGGGCGACAGCAACACACCCAGCCGCTGGGCGCAGGCTTGCAACCGCAAGGGGTCGGCCATGCCTGGTCGTGCCCACAGGAACATCCCGCCCGCGGGTGCGGCAAATACCTGCCACTCTTCATCCTCCAGTACCTGCAACGTGGCGGCCATCTGCGCATTCAAGCGCTTGCGCAGGCGCTGCACCCACTTACGGTAAGTGCCGTTACTCAGCAACGTCGCCACCATGGCTTCGGCAAACCGTGAAGTGCCGATGCCTGTCAGGGTCTTGAGCTGGGCCAATTGCGTAATGATCGCAGCACTGGCACACAGGTAACCCACGCGCAGGGCGCTGCTCAGGGTCTTGGAAAAGCTCGACACATAGATCACCCGGTCATCATGGGCCAGCGCTGACAAGCGCGTGCAACTGGCATGCTGCAGGTCGCCGTACACATCCTCTTCGATAATCAGGAAGTCGAGTTCGCGGGCCAGCTCCAACAACCGCTCCGCCACCGGACGGCACAGGCTGGTGCCGGTGGGGTTGTGATACAGGCTGTTGATGAACAGGCACTTGGGCCGATGGGTTTGCAGCAGCGCTTCCAATGCCGGGATATCCGGGCCGCCATGGGCACGTGGCACTTGCAGCAGCGTGACCCCCCGAAAGGCCAGTTGGCGGTAGAGATTGCCATACCCGGGTGTTTCGACCACCACCTCATCACCGGGTTTGAGCAACGTGCGTATCAGCAGGTCCTGGGCATGACTGGCGCCATGGGTGGTCAGGATACAGTCCAGGCTGGCGGGCACGTGAATCTGCGTCAGGCGCTTGAGCAGTTGTTCGCGCAACGCCGGCAGCCCCAAGGGTGTGCTGTAGTTGAACAGGCCACCAGTGTCGGTGCGGCTCAGTTCACGGATCGCGTAGCTGATGTCATCGCTTTCGCGCCAAGTGTCGGGTAACCAACCGCAGCCCAACTTCAGCTCGCCCAGCGGGCTATCGGTAAATGCACCCCAGCCTTGTTCCGCACCTTCATACCAATGGTTTTCGTGGGCCGTGGCGGGATGCGCCACCACGAACCCCGAACCCTGCCTGGGAGCCAGCAGCCCCTGGGCCACCAAGCGCTCGAATGCCTCGATCACGCTGGACTGGCTCAGCAGGTTATCGAGGGCCAATTGGCGAATGGACGGCAAGCGTGTGCCAGGGCTCACCCCCTCCTTGCGAATCCATTCTGCCACCGCGCCGACGATCTGCTGAACAACCGGTACCAGGGCTTGTCGATCGATCCCTAAATCCATGAGCCACTCACTTAAACTGTCTGTTAACCCAAAACAGTTAAGCACAGAAGCCTAGTAAAACTGGGCGCCAACTTTTATTAAAGTATTGATTTTATTGGGTTATTTACCTAGTGAAACATATTCGTGCAGAGCCCACTGCCCGCCATGGAAACGCCCCACAGCACCTGGCTCTGTTTTCGAATGCCACGCGACGTGCCGTCCTAGATCGCCGTCGCGCCACCGTCCACCGCCAGGGCCTGACCGGTGGTAAACGCTGCGCCATCACTGCACAGGTACAACACGGCGCTGGCGATTTCCTCAACCTTGCCAATGCGTCCCACCGGGTGCATGGCTGCGGCAAACTCAGCCTTGCGTGGGTCGGCCTCATAGGCGCGACGAAACATGTCGGTATCAATCACGGCCGGGCAGACGGCATTCACGCGAATTTTCTTCTTCGCGTACTCGATGGCCGCCGATTTGGTCAGGCCAATCACCGCATGCTTGGACGCCGCATAGATGCTCATCTTCGGTGCCGCCCCCAGCCCCGCCACCGATGCGGTGTTAACGATGGCCCCACCGCCCTGGGCCAACAGCAACGGCAACTGATACTTCATGCACAGCCACACGCCTTTGACGTTAACCCCCATGATCGCATCGAATTCATCAAGACTGCCGTCAGCCAGTTTGCCCTTTTCGATTTCGATGCCGGCGTTGTTGAAGGCGTAGTCCAGGCGCCCATAGGTGGCGACGGTCTGTGCCATCAATTGCTGCACGTCCGTGTCGAGCGTGACGTTGCAGCGCAAAAATATCCCTTCGCCACCGGCCTGGTGGATCAGTGCCACAGTGCCCTCGCCTCCTGCCACATCAAGGTCCGCGACCACCACCTTCAAGCCTTCGGCGGCGAATGCCAGCGCGGTGGCGCGGCCAATACCAGCAGCGGCGCCGGTCACCAAGGCGACCTGGCCAGAAAACGTCATGCTCATGGGAACTGTCCTGTGGGGTTAGTAACGGTGGAGCGAGTCTAGCCAACGCCCGCAGCCGTGCGTCAGCACTATCAGAAGGCCGGTTGGCGCTGCATGAATCGCAGTGATAAAGCCGCCCGGCTGATTATCAGCGAAGCCTATTGCCGGGCATTCGCCTGCTTTGCACACCCTTGCCCTTCTGCCACTGAGGGTCTATCACTCATGTTCCATTTCTAAAGAGTCCTTGCCATGACCGCCCAGACCAATCGCCAATTTCTGCTCGCCAAACGCCCGGTCGGTGCCGCCACGCGAGAGACCTTCACTTACCAGGAAGTGCCAGTGGGCGAACCCCAGGACGGCCAAGTGCTGGTGCGCAATGAATACCTGTCCCTCGACCCGGCCATGCGTGGCTGGATGAATGAAGGCAAGTCCTACATCCCACCAGTAGGCATCGGCGAAGTGATGCGCGCCTTGGGCGTAGGCAAGGTGATTGCCTCGAAGCATCCGAACTTCGCGGTGGGGGACTACGTGAACGGTGCACTGGGCGTGCAGGATTACTTCCTCGGCGAGCCCCGTGGTTTCTATAAAGTGGACCCCAAGCTGGCACCCCTGCCCCGCTACCTGTCCGCCCTGGGCATGACCGGCATGACGGCGTACTTTGCCCTGCTGGAAACCGGCGCACCGAAAACCGGTGACACCGTGGTGATCTCCGGTGCTGCCGGTGCCGTGGGTAGCATCGCCGGGCAGATCGCCAAGCTCAAAGGCTGTCGCGTGGT
>NZ_BCBO01000082.1:0-70540 GCF_001320835.1 Pseudomonas sp. NBRC 111138
CCTGGTGGATGAGCTGGGCTTCGACGCCGCCATCGACTACAAAACTGAAGACGTGCCCGCCGCCCTCAAGCGCGAGTGCCCCAAAGGCGTGGACGTGTATTTCGATAACGTCGGCGGCGATATTCTCGACGCCGTGCTCAGCCGCCTGGCGCTCAAAGCCCGCGTAGTGATTTGCGGCGCAATCAGCCAGTACAACAACAAGGAAGCGGTCAAAGGCCCGGCCAACTACCTGTCATTGCTGGTCAATCGTGCGCGCATGGAAGGCTTTGTGGTGATGGACCACGCGGCGAACTTCGCGGCGGCGGGCCAGGAAATGGCCGGCTGGATGGCCCAGGGCAAGCTCAAGAGCAAGGAAGATATTGTCGAAGGGCTGGAGACATTCCCGGAAACGCTGATGAAGCTGTTCAATGGCGAGAACTTCGGGAAGTTGGTGCTCAAAGTCAGCTGACACACCAAAAAAACAGATGTGGGAGCTGGCTTGCCTGCGATGCAAGCAACTCGGTCTCTAAGTGATACCGAGTTGATACTATCGCAGGCAAGCCAGCTCCCACATTTTTGCCGCTCTAAAAATCAGGCGATCTCGGCGACGACCGCTGCCAACGCCTTGGCAGGATCCGCCGCCTGGCTGATCGGACGGCCAATCACCAGGTAATCCGAGCCCGCATCCAGGGCCTGGCGTGGGGTCAGGATGCGGCGCTGGTCATCTTGGGCGCTGCCGGTAGGACGGATACCCGGTGTCACCAGTTGCAGCGAGGGGTGAGCGTTCTTCAGGGCCTGGGCTTCCAGGGCCGAACACACCAGGCCGTCGAGGCCGGCTTTCTGCGCCAGGGCTGCCAGGCGCAACACCTGAACCTGCGGCTCGATATCCAGGCCAATACCTGCCAGGTCTTCACGCTCCATGCTGGTGAGCACGGTTACACCGATCAACAACGGTTTTGGGCCGCTGCGCTGTTCCAGCACTTCGCGGCAGGCGCTCATCATGCGCAGGCCACCGGAGCAGTGCACATTGACCATCCACACGCCCATCTCGGCCGCGGCTTTGACGGCCATCGCCGTGGTGTTGGGGATGTCATGGAATTTCAGGTCCAGGAACACTTCGAAGCCTTTGTCACGCAGGGTGCCGACGATTTCCGCCGCGCAACTGGTGAACAGTTCCTTGCCGACCTTGACCCGGCAAAGCTTGGGGTCCAACTGGTCAGCCAGCTTCAGTGCGGCGTCACGGGTGGGGTAATCCAGGGCGACGATGATAGGAGTCTGGCAGACGGACATTGGAATGGGCTCTCAGGCAAGTCGAAATCGGCGCGGATTGTAGCGCAAGCAGCGCCGTTGCGGGATCCGATGATCGGTAAATACCGATCAAGCGCCCAATACCGGCGATTCAGGGTGATTGTTTCAGCGCCGATACATTCACGACATGCCCTCAATACGCCGTCCGGCTAGCCTCGCGCACATGACCGCCCGCCCAGCACTTCCAGCCCTGGAACTGGGCGCCTATGCTGACAGCCACAACCAGGCAGATGACCTCGCTATGCATACCCCTTGCGACCCTGTAAACGAAGCGCCAAAAGACGCGGTGATCGCCGAAGACAAGCGCTGGAACACTCGCGCGCTGATTGTCGACGACGACGTGCCGATCCGCGAACTGCTGATCGACTACCTGGCACGCTTCAATATTCTCGCCTCAGGCGTCACCGACGGCACCGCCATGCGCCAAGCCATGCAAGCGGAGACCTTCGATGTGGTGGTGCTCGACCTGATGCTGCCGGGCGAAGACGGGCTGACATTGTGCCGCTGGCTGCGCGCCGAGTCGGACATTCCGATCCTGATGCTCACTGCCCGCTGCGAACCCACCGACCGCATCATCGGCCTGGAACTGGGGGCAGACGACTATATGTCCAAGCCGTTCGAACCCCGGGAACTGGTCGCGCGTATCCAGACAATCCTGCGCCGGGTGCGTGATGACCGCACCGAACAGCGGGCCAATATCCGTTTCGACAATTGGCGCCTGAACAGCGTGCTGCGCCAGTTGGTGGCCGATGATGGCCTGGTGGTGCCGCTGTCCAACGCCGAGTTTCGTTTGTTGTGGGTGTTCATCGAACGCCCGCGCCGTGTGCTGAGCCGCGAACAGCTGTTGGACGCGGCCCGTGGGCGCTCTATCGAGGCCTTTGATCGCAGCATCGACTTGCTGGTGTCGCGCCTGCGTCAGAAGCTGGGGGATGACCCCAAGGCTCCGCAACTGATCAAGACCGTACGCGGCGAAGGCTACCTGTTCGACGCCCGGGATATCGGTTGATGCGCGCGCCCTTCAATACGCTGTTCGGGCGACTGTTCGGCCTGTTGCTGGTGGCGATTGTGCTGGCCCATGTGCTGGCGTTCTTCTGGTTCCACCACTACGGCCCGCCGCCACCGCCCCGCGCGGCGTTCGTCGAACAACCGGACGGCAGTCTCACGCCCTTGCACAAGACGCCTCGCCCCTGGTTTGGCGGCCCGGTGGTACCCCTGACATTTCAATTTATCTCGCTGATCATCGCCGCCTGGTACGGCGCCAAACTGCTGAGCCGGCCGATCCAGCGCCTGAGCGCGGCGGCCGAGCGCATGAGCGTCGACCTCGACAGCCCGCCCCTGGAGGAATCCGGCCCTCGCGAAGCGCGCCAGGCGGCCTCGACCTTCAACCTGATGCAAAAGCGCATCCGCGAACAAGTCAGCCAGCGCGCCCGCATGCTCGGCGCGGTCTCCCATGACCTGCGCACCCCCCTCTCGCGCCTCAAGCTGCGCCTGGAACAGATCGAAGACCCCAAGTTGCAAGGTCAGATGCGCCAAGACCTGGACGACATGATCGGCATGCTGGATGCCACCTTGAGCTACCTGCACGAACAGCGCACCAGCGAGACACGACATTGGCTCGACGTACAGGCATTGGTGGAATCCCTGAGTGAAAACGCTCAGGACCAAGGCCGCGACGTGAAATTTTCCGGCACCTGTACACCGTTGCAGGTACAGCCGATGGCGCTGCGCTCATGCCTGAACAATTTGATCGACAACGCCCTGCGCTATGCCGGCACCGCCCGGGTAGAACTGGCTGACAGCCGTGGCGCCCTGGTGATACGGGTGATCGACCACGGCCCGGGAATCGCCGCCGATAAGCGCGAAGCGGTGTTCGAGCCGTTCTTTCGCCTGGAGGGTTCGCGCAACCGCAATTCCGGAGGGGTCGGTTTGGGGATGACCATTGCCAGGGAGGCCGTCGAGCGACTCGGCGGCCACCTGAGCCTGGAAGATACACCGGGCGGTGGGTTGACGGCGGTGATGTGGTTGCCGAGGGTTTAAGAAGGCAGTCGCACGACCTGCACCTGTGGGAGGCCAAAAATGTAGGAGCGAGCTTGCTCGCTCCTACAGAAGGCCAGTTATGTAGTCACCGATCAGTTACACGGTTTGTCTTCACGACGCACTTGCGCCTGGCTCGCGCTCCAGTCTGTCAACAGGCTGTAGGCCACCGCCAGCAACGTCGGGCCAATAAACAGGCCGATAAACCCGAACGCTATCAACCCACCAAACACACCCAACAGCACAATCACCAACGGCAGGTTGCCGCCACGGCTGATCAGGTACGGCTTGAGCACGTTATCCACGCCGCTGATCACGAACGTGCCCCATACGCCCAGGAATACCGCGTAGGTGTAGTCGCCCTTCCAAGCCAGCCACGCCGTAGCCGGAATCCACACCAGCGGCGGCCCCATGGGAATAAGGCTGAGCAGGAAAGTCACGATACCCAGCACCAGCGCGCCCGGTACGCCAGCGATCAGAAAGCCGATCAGGGCCAGCAGCGCCTGGGCCGCAGCGGTGCCGATCACACCATTGACCACCCGCTGCACCGTGCCGGCCACCAGTTCGATGTAATAGCCAGCGCGCTCGCCAATCAGGCGCTCCAACAGGCGGTGCACAAACATCGCCAGGCGCGGCCCGTCACGGTAGAAAAAGAATACGAAGACCAGGCTCAGGGTCAGCTCAAGAATGCCGCCGCCAATTTGCGCACTGCGCGCCAACAACCAATTGCCGACCTGGCCCAGGTACGGCTTGATGCTCACCATCAGCGCCGCGCCTTGTTGATCAATGCTGTCCCAGGTCGCCACCAGGCGCTCGCCTACGAAGGGGATCGACCCCAACCAGGTCGGCGCCTCGGGCAAGCCGTCGACCTGGATGTCCTTGATGAGAGCCACCGCATCACGCACATGGTCAGCCAGGTTGAACCCAAGCCATACCAATGGCACCGCCACCAGCAACATCCACCCCAACGTCAGGATGCCAGCGGCCAGGGATTCTCGGCCGCCGAGCCAACGGGTGAGCAAACGCATCAGCGGCCAGCTGGCAAATGCCAGCACCGCGCCCCAGAACAGCGCCGACCAGAACGGCGCCATGACCCAGAAGCTGGCACCAAACAGCACCAGCAGCAGGATTTGCACCAGCAGGCGATCGTTATTGAGCATCGGGTATCTCGAAAAGAAGGCTGTAGGAAGAGAGCTTAGGCGAACGGCACGGGTCCGTTCGCCCTGTGGTGCTTAGCGTATCAGATGCAGATGCAGCCCTTGGGTTTCACCGGTGCCGGTTTCCAGACGGGCGGTGCGCACGCCCTTCTCCACCAGCGCCTGGCGCCAGGCCTCGGCCTGCGGCCCGCTCAGGCTCACGCGCAGGGTGGTGTCGAGGTTCAAGGCTCGGGATATCAAGGTCAGCCAAGTGTCGTCAGGCTCGGCGCCCAGCGCGGGAAAATCCAGCTCGCCGGTACTTTTGAGTTCACGCAGCAGGGTGGCCGAGGTGGGCAGCAGTTCGCCCAAGGGCGCGCTGGCGTCGAGTTGCTCCACATGCAGGTAGGCGCGGCGGTTACCACGTGTGATCCCGTACAGCGCGACCAGGGAATTGTCCTGCGGGGCGGCCAGGCGTAGCAGCAGGTATTCCTGTTGGCCGTCGGCGCCCACCAGCTTGGCGTTGCCAAACACTTCGTTGGCCCACAGGCTGCTTTCGCCACAATCGCGGGCCTTGCACCAGAACAACAACTGCGCACCCTTGGCCTGCAAAGCTTCGCGCGTTGCGGTAAAGGCGGCGCTGGAGCTGTGTTCGGCGGGCAATTCATAGGTGATTGCAGTGGCTGGGCCGCGTGCGATGGCCTGGCCTTCATAACGCAACTGGCCGCTGATCTTGCGGATCGCGCCCATGGGGTAAATGCGTTCCTTGTCTTCAGCGGGGCGGTAATCGACGATTTGCGCATCAACCTGACGGGCTACCGCCGGTAGATCCTGGCTGCCGGGCAGATCGGCGGCAAATACCAGGGGGCTGAAACAACAAAGGCCCAGGGCACGGATACATCCTTTACCCAGGCTCATCGGATCAGTGAGCCCTGGCCAATGTTGGTCACAGCGATATCGAGTGTGTTCATGGTTGACTCCCTTTCAATCCGCCCAGCCTCGGCAGTTGACCCCGCCAAGTCAAGGCGTGGAGAAGAACCGATTGAAACAGTCTGCAACAAGAGCCGCACCGGGCTCGTCATTCAGGTGTAAATGATGGCCGCCTGGCAGCGTGGTAACCGTGAAGGGTAGCTGAGAAAGCAATTCGGAATGTTTCGCCAGCATGCCGTCAGCCGCGACCACCAACTGGGTAGGGCACCCTACCCTTCGCACGAAAGCCATGGCTTGTTCGTCGGTCAGGCGCATCGGCGACGCCAGGGTCAGGCGGCTATCGCTGCGCCAGGTGTAACCGCCTGGTACGGGCATCAAACCGCGCTGGGCCAGGAGCTGCGCTGCTTCACGGCTGACCGCGACCACGCCTTTCATCCGCGCCTCGACCGCTCGATCAAGGCTGTTGTAGACCGGCTTGCGCTTGTCCTGCAGGCTCAATTGCGCCTGCAACGCCATGCCCAGGCGCTCGGCCGCGTTCTCGCCACTGGCGGTCGGTGGGATCACGCCGTCAATCAGGCCCAGGTGTGTCACCCGCTCCGGCAAGGCCCCGGCCAATACCAGAGAGACGATGGCGCCCAGGGAGTGGCCAAGTAATGCAAAACGTTTCCAGCCCAGTTGCTCAGCCACCTGCAGCACGTCATAGACGTAATCCCACAAGGCATAACCGGCGCCAGCCGGGCGATGCGCCGAATGCCCATGCCCCGCCATGTCCAGGGCGACGATGCGCAACCCTCGCAGCTTGGGCGCCAGGCGCGCAAAGCTGTTGGCGTTGTCCAGCCAACCATGGAGGGCAATTACCGGCAGGCCGTCCTCGGGCCCGAACAGATGCGCGGCCAGTTCGATGTGCGGCAGGCTCAGGCGTACCTCTTCGACGGGCGTACTCATGCGCAACTGCGCTCACGGGCCTGCCAGCGGGCGAACAGGGTCTTGATCAAGGCAGCAGTGTCCTGAGGGCGTTCGAGGGGAAACATATGGCCGCCGGGCATGGTGAGCATTTCGCCCATGGGCAAGCGGTCGACACCGCTGGCATGGTGACGCATCACCACCCGGCTCTGGCGGCCACGCACCACGGCCAGCGGCACCTTCAACTGGCGCACCTGGCCCGGGCTGGTGTGGGGCACGCCGCGATAGATGCTGATTTCGGTGGCTGGGTCGAACCGCAGGCGCAGGCGGTCGCCCACTTGCTGCAGGCCATGTTGCAGGTACGCGTCAAAGCAATCGGGGTCAAAGCCACGGAACAAGGTCTTGCCGGCGAAATAGCTGCGCGCGGTGTCCAGGTCGGTGAATTCTTCGCGCCGGCCAAGCGTGCGCCCAGCCGGGGTGAGGCGGTCGATAAAGCCAAAGCGCTTGGCAGCGCGGATCACCCAGCGGTCTGCGCGGGTGAGCACCGGCGAATCCAGCATCACCACGCCCCGGTACAGGTGCGGGCAGCGCATGGCCGCGTGTAAATGCAGCACGCCACCCAGGGAATGGCCCACGCCCCATACCGGCTCTGGCTGCTGCTCCAGATGATGGATCAGCTCGTCCACCAGGTTTTGCCAGTTATCATCCACCGGGAACCTGGGGTCGTGACCGTGCTGCGGCAGATGGGCCACCGCATATTCCGGAGCCAGGGCGGCAAACAGCTTGCCGTAGGTGGCCGAAGGGAAGCCATTGGCGTGGGTAAAAAACACGTGCTGCGACATACAGGTTCCATCAACAAAAACAGAGGGGGATTGTCACCATGCCCGGCCCCTACAGCAATGACTGTAACTGCCAGGAATGATGACACTCACGCCACGCCTATCGCGCCGGCGGTTGTTCACCCAGCGGCACCACGGCCATGGTCAGCCGCGAGACACAACTGGCCTTGCCCTCGTCGCTGCTCAGGCGGATGTCCCACACCTGGGTAGTGCGCCCGATATGAATAGCCTTGGCCACCGCCGTCACCCGGCCGCTGCGCACGCCGCGCAGGTGGTTGGCGTTGACCTCCAGGCCCACGCAATAGAACTTGCTTGCATCAATGCACAAGTAGGCGGCCATGGAGCCGACACTTTCGGCCAGCACCACCGAGGCCCCGCCGTGCAGCAGGCCGTAGGGCTGATGGGTGCGGTGGTCGACCACCATGCTGGCGGTAAGGGATTCGTCGTCGAAGCTTTCGAAACGAATATCCAGCATTTCACCGATGGTGTTTTTCTGGATCGCGTTGAGGTGTTCGATATTCGGTTGGGTACGCCACAGGCTCATACGATTGTCCTTGTTGGTTTTATTACGGCCCTAATCCTGCCACAAAACGGTTTCGGCGCGCGCGCTCCATGCTTGCAATTGTGGCCCGTACGTCGACTCGATCACGTTGCGTTTGATCTTCAAGGTCGGCGTGAGAAAACCGTTTTCCACCGCCCATTGGTCTTTCACCACCACCAATTGCCCCATGCGTTCGTGCTTGTCCAGGCCTGCGTTCACCTGTGCCAGCCAGCGTTCAAGACCACCGCCGAGGGCTTGGCGGTCCTCGCCGGGTGCCGACAACACGCACAGCCCTATCGGCGCACTGAGCCCCTCGCCGACCACACACACCTGTTCAATACGTGCATGTTCGGCCAGGCGGTTTTCAATCGGCGCCGGGGCTACGTATTTGCCTTTGCTGGTCTTGAAGATTTCCTTGAGACGTCCGGTCAGGCGCAGGCGACCGTCCGCGTTCTGCTCGCCCTTGTCACCCGTACGCAGGAAGCCATCTGCAGTGAGCGTATCCGCGGTTTTCTGCGGGTCCTTGAAGTAGCCCAACATGGTCGCGCCACTGTGTACCTGCACTTCGCCTGACGGGTCGATACGCACTTGCACGCCTGGGCAGGGCTGGCCGATCCAACCGAGCGTTTGCCCACCTGGGCGACACACATGGGAATAGCCGCAGTTTTCGGTCATGCCGTACACCTCCAGCACATCCAGGCCCAGGCGCTGATACCAACGCAGCAACGCCTCGGGCACCGGCGCGGCGCCGGACAGGGCAATGCGCAGCGCATCCAGCCCCAGGCCGGCGAGAATTTTATGGCCGACGCGTTTGCCGATAAAAGGCAGGCGTAACAGGGTATCGAGGCGTTTTTCCGGGATTTTGGCGTAGACGCCCAGTTGGAATTTGGTCCAGATGCGCGGCACGCCAAACAAGGCCGTCGGCCGCGCCCTGCGCAGATCGGTGAGGAAGGTTTCCAGGCTCTCGGCGAAAAAAACGGTTTGCCCGGTATAGATCGACGCCATTTCTACAAACATCCGCTCCGCCACATGGCACAGCGGCAGGTACGACAGCAACCGGTCGCCCTCCCCCAGGCCAAACAGCTCAGTACCGCCCGAGGCAGCAAACCCCAAGGCGCCGAAACTGTGCATCACCCCTTTAGGCAGGCCGGTCGTACCGGAGGTGTAGATGATAGTGGCCAGGCTGGCGGCATCCGGTAGCGGGTTGTCCTGGATCGGTGAACAGGCTTGCAGGCCCGCCCAACTGAAATCGAAAGTCTCTTCAGGAGGGCACAGCGGCAGACTGATAGTCGGCACACCCGCAGGAACGCCAGGCGCCATTGCCGACCAATCATCCAGCTTGCCGATCAGCGCCAACCGCGCCTGCGAGTGAGTCAGCACATGGGCGACTGAGTCCGCGGTGAGGTTGGGATAAAGCGGCACCGACACGTGCCCAGCCATCCAGATCGCCAGGTCGGCGATGATCCAGTGGGCGCAGTTTTTTGATATCAAGGCAATATGCGAGCCCTGGGGCAACTCCCGCGCGCGCAGCCAGTGCGCGGCGCAACGAGCCTGGTGGCCGACCTCGCCCCAGGTGAGGGCCTGCACCTCACCGCCGCCGATGGGCTGAACGAGGAAGACTTTGCGCGGGTGCCGCGCTTCACGCTCGAAGAAGACCTGCAACGGCAAACGAAAAGCGACAGGCATGGGACGCGCTCCTTTGTGATCCAAGATACAGCCAACCAAGCACTTGCTTGGTTGACTGTATAGCACAGGAGAAGGAAACGGCCTGCCGCTAACCACGATGCGAAGCGAGACGCTCTTGATCTGCTCTCGATCTTAGGCGCCCCCCCAAATCACTGGCGGATTACGGGCACACCGAGCCTGGGCGAGGTGCCGAGTGGTGGGGCAAGAGCCCTTTGGTTACTTTGGGCTGGGCCGGCATTCCGGCTTTGCCAAAGTGACCCGCCGTTCAGGGCGGAACCCTAAGTGGCCGTTACCGCAGGAATGGATATGTACTCGGTATAACGGTGTCGACTGTGACGCCGTCTTCGCGAGCAAGCCCGCTCCCACAGTGGAATCGTTGGGGCGTCAGCGAGATAGGCGTCGGCTGGCAGGCCGCCTTCGCAGGCAAGCCAGCTCCCACAATTGGATCGCGGGGCGTCAGCGAGATAGGCGCCGGCTGGCAGGCCGTCGCGGGAGCAAGCTCCCTCGCCACAGCGTTGCACGATGCCTAAGGGTTCTTCACATCCACCAGACTCATCAAGCCAGCCAGCGGAAAGTCACCCTCAAGCTCCGCCAGGCTGGCCGTGTACATCGGCTGTGGCTGGCGCTGATGCCCATGCTGCAGAAAACTGATCAGGCTACCCACCAGCGGTTGGTGGCTAACCAACAGCACGTCGTCGTCGGTGTCGAGTTTCTCCAGCACTCGCTGGACATCCCCATCGGGCGTCAACCACGGCACCGTGCAGATCTCAGGCTCAAACCCCAGCACATCGCGCACCAACTGCGCCGTCTGCTGCGCCCTAACATAAGGGCTGGCAATGATGGCGCCCAAGGGCTGGTCAATCAGGTGCGCAGCACTGCGCAATACTTCAGCACGCCCATGCTCGGTAAGGTTGCGCTCGGCGTCCGTGCGCGCATGCGCTTGGGCCTCGCCGTGACGCAGAATCCATACTTTCATAGCTTCGGCTCTTCATCACGCACCGGGTGCGGTGCCGGCGGTACGCTGTGGGCCGCTTCGCCTTCGGGGGCGCGTGGGGTTGGCCAATCGGCGAACGGCCAGGGCTTTTGTTCGGTGTGGAAGCTGCCGAAGCGGCCAATCTGCGCCAGGAACTGGCTGAGGCTGTCGCCAAAGTTCATCAGGCCCAGGTTCGGTGCGCCGTAGATCAGCCGGTAAACCAATTGCACCACCACCAGCGCACCGAGCAGGAATTGGGCTACCTGCCACACCAGCGCAAACACCAGCATCCACAGGATGCGCAAGACAATCGACTCGTATGGGGGGGCAGCTTTGGGATCGTTCATGACGCGTTCCTCAGTTGAAACCACTGGTGGAAATAAAGTCGACATCGGTCTTGGGCTCGGCCCGCATCAGCAGCTCGATGACCTGATTCAGGGTGCGCCCTTCGAACAGGATCGCATGCAGGCCGGCGACCAGCGGCATGTACACGCCCACTTCCTGGGCCTTGGCCTTCAAGACCTTGAGGGTGTTGACCCCCTCGGCCACTTCGCCCAGACGCGTCACCGCTTCCTCCAGGCTCAGCCCTTGGCCCAAGGCGAACCCGACCTGGTAGTTGCGGCTTTTGGGCGAAGAACAGGTGACGATCAAGTCCCCTACGCCCGCCAGGCCGAGGAAGGTCATCGGGTTGGCGCCCTGGTTCACCGCAAAACGTGTCATCTCGGCCAGTGCGCGGGTAATCAGCATGCTCTTGGTGTTTTCGCCCATGCCCAGGGCCACGGCCATGCCAGCAATGATCGCGTAGACGTTTTTCAAGGCCCCGCCCAATTCGACGCCGAAGCGATCGCCGCTGGCGTAGACCCGGAAGGTACGGCCGTGCAACACGGCCTGGACGCGCTCGCACAAAGCCTCGTCCTCACTGGCGACCACGGTGGCGGTCAACGCGTGCTCGGCGACTTCCCGCGCAAGGTTTGGCCCGGACAGCACGCCAATGCGCGCCTGAGGGGCGATTTCGGTGAGGATTTCACTCATCAACTTGAAGGTGTGGGCTTCGATGCCCTTGGTCAGGCTGACCAGTAACTTGCCGGCCAAGCGTTCGGCGTGTGGCGCCAGTACCGAGCGCAAGGCGCTGGAAGGCAGCGCGACAAAGCACAGGTCGCAGGCCGTGAGGGTTTCCAGCAGGTCGGTCACCGGCTCGACGGCGGGATGAATCTTGATACCTTTAAGGTAACGAGGGTTTTCGCGATGCACGCGAATGGCTTCGGCCTGCTCGGGGTCGCGCATCCACTGGCGCACCGCGTGACCGTTCTCGGCCAGCAGGTTAGCCACGGCGGTCCCAAAACTTCCGCCTCCCAGGACCGCAATAGGGCGCTGTTCAGTCATATGCAATCCGTTAATCCATACCAGTGGCGATGGCGGCATTATACGGGGCGCCCCGCTTGCGGCCAGCCCCCGTATCAATTCGCGCGAGTCAGAAAATGCCAGAGGCGTGCGAAGTAAATGCAAGTCCGACGACTGGCAAACAGCCGCACCTCGGTTAACATGGGCGGCTATCCGCAATTAACAAGGCCGTGCCGTGTATCTGGGCCCTCCTCCTCGCTCATCATTGTTGTTGGTGCTGTTGTGCGCTACCTGCTCGCATGCCGACGATCTGTTCCTCGACAGCCAGCCGCTGCCGCAGGTCTTGACCGCCACGCGTCTCAAGCAATCGGCCGCCGCCGTGCCCGGCAGCATGACGGTGATCGACAGTGAGCTGATCAAGGCCAGCGGTGCCCGGGACATCTCGGAACTGCTGCGGCTGGTCCCGGGGATGATGGTCGGCTACACCAGCGGCAACCAGGCGTCGGTGAATTACCATGGCACCAGCGCCAGTGACGCACGGCGCATGCAGGTGCTGATCGACGGTCGCTCGGTCTACCGCGCCGGCCTGGCCACGGTGGATTGGAGCGATATCCCAGTGGCCATGGAGGACATCGAGCGCATCGAGGTCTTTCGCGGCCCCAACACCGTCAGCTACGGTGCCAATGCGCTGATGGCGGTGGTGAATATCCTCACCCGCTCGCCAGCCAACAGCCACGGCTCGCGGGTAAAGGTCATCCGTGGCGAGCGTGGCATCAATGACTTCTATGCCAGCCAGGGTGTGGGCTGGGAGACCGGCGATTTGCGCTTGTCTCTGTCCGGGCAACAGGACAATGGTTTTGACAGCGACGCGGTCGGCGCCGACCGCCGTGACGGGCGTCGCCTCAACCGTTTCAGCCTGGCGGTGAGCCAGGCCTTGAACGCGCAACAAAGTCTCGATTGGCAACTGAACGTCAAGGAAGGCACCAACCAGCGCCCTTATACCTACACCCCGGTGTTTGCCGGAATTACCGAAGGCGGCACCAATTCCGATGTCACCGCCAAGGACTACGCAGGCTCCCTGCGCTGGAACTTCGACTTCAACCCCGACCACAGCCTGTATATCCAGGGCTCGGCACAGCAATGGGACCGCAAGCAAATCTGGAAAGCCTGTGACGCCAAGGCCTCGTTCAGCCCTGAACTGACCCAGTTATGGCAGCTCAACCCCAACTATGCCGAATTGCTGGCACGGCACATGGACACCTACAGCCAAGGCTCCGCCCCACCGGGTAACGCCGCCGAACAGGCCTTGGCCAACCAGGTGCTGGACCAGTGGCGCAACGGTGCCAACCAAAGCGTGTGCGGCGATATCGACCAGAGCACCCGCGAAAGCCGCTACGACGTGGAAATCCAGGACACGCTCAGCCTCTCCGACAGCCTGCGCCTGGTCAGCGGTATGAATTACCGCTATGACCGCGCCGACTCCGAAACCTACTTCAATGGCACCCTGGACGACACCACCTGGCGCCTGTTCGGCCACCTGGAATGGCGCGCCAGCGAGCACTGGCTGCTGCAAGGTGGCGCCATGTACGAAGACACTCACCTGAGCGGCAACTCGCTCACGCCGCGTGTGGCGGTCAATTACCTGATCAATCCTCGCCACGGCTTGCGCGCGGTGTACTCCGAGGCAATCCGCTCGCCGGACATGTTCGAGAACAACGTCAATTGGAGCTACCGCGTCACCAATCTCAGCTCCCCGACCTACGGGCAAAACGCCGGTCAATATTTTGTCGTGACGCGCGGCCCTGGCAACCTCGACAAAGAGTTGATGCGCTCGCGCGAACTGGGCTACAACGGCTTCTTTGCCGAGCTGGGGCTGAATGTCGACGTGAAGCTGTTCTATGACGAAATCACCGACATGATCAGCTCGCCGCTGCGCAACAACCAATACATCGCCAGCAACGCCAACAGCTCGCGTTTTAGCGGTGCCGAGTCGCAGTTCGACTGGCGCGTGAGTGACGCCGACCGCCTGCGCCTGACCTATGCTTATGTAGACGCCACCTCCAGCAACCCGCTGGACAAAGCGCAAACCGCGCGTAACAGTGGCTCGGCCGGTTGGCTGCGTGAGTGGGGCCAGGGTTGGTCCAGCGCCTTGTTCTACTATGGCGACGACGCACTCAACCAATATCGCTTCCAGCGGGTCGACCTGCGGGTGGCCAAGCGCATTGCCGTAGGCAAAGCCAATGTGGAGCTGGCGGGCATGTTGCAGCAACGCCTGGATGACCAGCCCACCACCTGGGCCGACAACAACTACGACCATCGCCACGTTCTCTACTTCAGCGCCGAGCTGGACTTCTGACATGGCCGACCAGTCACGGATGACCCTCTTGTTGGTTTCACGGTTTTGGCGCCGCGGCCTGCTGCTCGCCTGCCTGTTGCTGACAGCGCCGGCGTGGAGTGCCGACATTCTGCTGACGGCCGCCGAAGACAGCGCCGGCGTGCGCGCTTTTACCCAGGCCCTTGCCCAACAACGCCCCGAAGACCAGGTCAGCTTCACGCCACTCAAGCAGTTGCCAGCGCCCAGTCACCTGCCTGCCAGCACCCGCCTGATTCTCCTTGACCTGCCGGGTCTGGACTGGCGCCTGCAGGATGCTCAGGGGCCACCAACCCTTGTGCTGCGCATCAGCCGCCTGCAGGCCCGACAACGCCTGGGCAACTCCCACCCGGCAAAAATCAGTCTGCTATGGAGCGACCCGCCGCTGGAGCGTCAGCTGCGCCTGATCGCCAATATCCTGCCCCAGGCCCGGCGCGTCGGCGTGCTGTACGGCGTCGATAGCGAATTCCTGCTGCGCGAACTGATCCAGTTCGCCAAACCCATGGGCCTGGAAATCATGCCCCAGCCATGGGACAACACCAGCGACAGTCGCCCGCTGCAAACCCTGTTCAAAAACAGCGACGTGCTACTGGGCCTCGACGATCCGCAGCTGTACAACCCCAAGACCGTAAAAAACCTGTTGCTGAGCAGCTACGCCCAACAACTGCCGTTGGTGGGGCCCAACGCTGGGTTTGTGCGGGCCGGCAGCCTGGCCAGCACCTACAGCGATCAATCCGACTGGCTCGCGGTACTGGACCGACTGCTGGACCAGCCGCCGGCCAGTTGGCCCAGCACGCTCTACCCGCAGTACTTCAAAGTCGTGGGCAACCCACAAGTCGCGCGCTCACTGGGCATCGAACAGGTCGATGAAATCGCCGTTGCCGCCCGCCTGGCCGAAGGAGAACAACGCCCATGACCTTGCGCCGTCGTTGGGATATCAACACCCGCACCCAGCTCATTACCCTGGGCCCCGCGCTGCTGTTGACCCTGCTGCTCATCACCTTCTTCACCTTCGTGCGCATCCAGGACTTGCGCCAGGAGCTGGACCACACCGGTCAATTGATCGCCAACCAGCTGGCGCCTGCCACTGAGTACGGCGTGATTTCCGGCAACAACGATGTGCTTGAAACCCTGCTGCGTGCGACCTTGGCAACACCCCATGTGCGCTTCCTGGAGATCCAGGACAGCGCCGAGAACATCTTGGTGTATGTGGAGCAGCCGTCCGAGCGGCATGACCGTTCGCTGTCGGTGAAGGTGTTCCAGGCACCGATCCGCCTGCAACACATCCAGCTCAACAATGACTTTTTCCAGGACAACCTCAGCGAACCCAAGGCACCCCGCGCGGACTACCTGGGGCGAGTGATTGTGGGTATGTCCAACGACGCTTTCAGCCAGCGCCAGCAGGAAATCCTGTTCAAGGCAGGGGTCCTGGCGCTGTTTGCCCTGCTGTTTACCTTCCTGCTGGCGCGACGCTTGTCGGCCAGCCTGTCACAGCCGATCAGCGCCATGGGGCACGCGGTCAAGGCCATCCAGCAAGGCGATTACAAGACGCCACTGCCCATCGTCGATGACTCGGAATTGGGCGACCTCTCGCGGCATATCAACAACCTGGCCGAGGGCCTTCAACAGGCCAGTCGCGAACAGCAACAAGCCATGGCGCAGTTGATCCAGACCCGTGAAGAAGCCGAGCGGGCGAACAACGCCAAGTCGGATTTTCTGGCGATGATGAGCCACGAACTGCGCACGCCCATGAATGGCGTGCTGGGCATGCTGCAACTGCTGGAAACCACGGAGATGACCGAGGAGCAGACCGAGTACGCGGCGCTGGCGTGCGAGTCCACCGAGCATTTGCTCAAGGTGATCAATGACATCCTCGATTTTTCACGCATTGAACGCGCCGCCCTGGAACTGGAACATATTCCGTTCAACCTGGCCGATCTGATCAACAGCTGCGCCCAGGCTTTCCAGCACAGCGCCCAGCAGCGCGGGCTGAGCCTGGAACTGCCCATTCCCATGGGCATGGAGGCTCTGCGTGTGCGCGGCGACCCGACGCGGATCCGCCAGATTCTGGTGAACCTGATCGGCAATGCATTGAAATTTACCGAACATGGCAGCGTGACCGTGGAGCCCCACTGGCAAACCCTGGACCATGAGTTGGTGTGGTTCACCTGCACCGTACGCGACAGCGGTATCGGTATTTCCGCCGAACGCCTGGATTTGATGTTCGATGCATTCCAGCAGGCAGACAGCTCCATTTCCAGGCGTTACGGTGGCACGGGCCTGGGCCTGCCGATTGCGCGCACCCTGGCCGAACGTATGGGTGGCACCTTGCGCGCCCAGAGCGAAGAAGGTCGAGGCTCAGTGTTCACCTTGGAGATTCCGCTGGCCATTGACCAGCAGCATGTGCCGGTCACCGCACCTGATGCGCTTGGCAAAGCCAGCGCCGGCGATGGGCGCCACGTACTGTTGGTAGAGGACAACCCGGTCAACCGCACCGTGGTCGAAGCGATGCTGCGCAGCCTGGGCTTTGAAGTCAGCCTGGCCACGGACGGCGCCGAAGCGATCCGCAGCGCCGAGAGCCTGATTTTCACCGCTATCCTGATGGATTGTCGCCTGCCCTTGATCGACGGCTACGAAGCCACACGGCAGATTCGCCAACTGCCCGGTTGCGCCGATCTGCCGATCATCGCCCTGACGGCCAACGCCTTGCAGGGCGATCGCGAAGCCTGCCTGGAAGCCGGAATGAACGATTACCTGGCCAAGCCGTTCAAACGCACGGATTTGCAGCAAATCCTGCAGCGCTGGGTGCAATAGCGCCGCGCCATCAGCCAACTGCGACTGGCGTGAAAGACGAAAGTGCGGCAGTCTTAGGCACCCGAACGGGCTGATAAACAGGCCCGGTTTAAAATTTCAGTGAACAAGTGTACATTCAGTGCCTTGCCGCTGTGACTTTCACTACAACGCAATAGTCTATGTGTAGGCTGCCGCTATGAGGCATGAACGCTTCATTCGGTTCGGGAAGATTTGCCCTACCCTGCCGCATGGGATTATTGAGGAGCTCGCATGACCAAACAAAACGCCTTTACTCGGGAAGACCTGCTGCGCTGCAGTCGCGGTGAGCTGTTCGGCCCAGGTAACGCGCAACTGCCCGCCCCGAACATGCTGATGGTGGATCGCATCACCCATATCAGCGAAGAGGGTGGCAAGTACGGCAAAGGTGAATTGGTCGCCGAGCTGGATATCACCCCTGACCTGTGGTTCTTCGCTTGCCACTTCGAAGGCGACCCTGTGATGCCAGGTTGCCTGGGCCTTGACGCCATGTGGCAACTGGTTGGCTTCTACCTGGGCTGGCAAGGCCTGCCGGGCCGCGGTCGCGCCCTGGGTTCGGGCGAAGTGAAGTTCTTTGGCCAGGTACTGCCGAGCGCCAAGAAAGTCACCTACAACATTCAAATCAAGCGCGTCCTCAAGGGCAAGCTGAACCTGGCCATCGCCGACGGTTCGGTGACTGTCGACGGTCGCGAGATCTATACTGCCGAAGGCCTTCGGGTCGGCGTATTTACTTCCACTGACAACTTTTAAGGGTTATCCGCATGCGCCGCGTCGTTATCACTGGTCTGGGCATCGTTTCTTGCCTGGGCAATGACAAAGAGACCGTCACCGCTAACCTGCGTGCAAGTCGCCCTGGCATCCGCTTCAACCCGGAATATGCCGAAATGGGTCTGCGTAGCCAGGTTTCCGGCTCCATTGACCTGCCCCTCGAAGAACTGATCGATCGCAAGATCTATCGTTTCGTCGGCCACGCTGCCGCCTACGCCTACCTGGCCATGAAAGACGCGATCGCCGACTCCGGCCTGAGCGAAGACCAGGTTTCGAACGTACGCACCGGCCTGATCGCCGGCTCCGGCGGCGCATCGACCCTCAACCAGATGGAAGCGCTGGACATCCTGCGCGAAAAAGGCGTGAAGCGCGTCGGCCCTTATCGTGTCACGCGGACCATGGGCAGCACCGTTTCCGCCTGCCTGGCTACGCCATTCCAGATCAAGGGCGTGAACTACTCGATCTCCTCCGCATGCGCCACCAGCGCCCACTGCATCGGGACTGCCGTTGAGCAGATCCAACTGGGCAAGCAGGACATCGTATTTGCCGGCGGCGGTGAAGAAGAGCATTGGAGCCAGTCGTTCCTGTTCGACGCCATGGGCGCATTGTCCACCCAGTACAACGAAACCCCAGAAAAAGCCTCCCGCGCTTACGACGCCAAGCGTGACGGTTTCGTCATCGCCGGCGGTGGTGGCATGGTGGTGGTCGAGGAGCTGGAACACGCCCTGGCCCGTGGCGCGAAGATCTACGCGGAAATCGTTGGCTACGGCGCGACGTCCGACGGCTACGACATGGTTGCGCCAAGCGGTGAAGGCGCCATCCGCTGCATGCAGATGGCAATGTCCACCGTCGACACCCCAATCGACTACCTGAACACCCACGGCACCTCGACCCCGGTCGGCGATGCCAAGGAAATGGAAGGCGTGCGTGCGGTATTTGGCGACAATGCTCCGAAAATCAGCTCCACCAAGAGCCTGTCGGGTCACTCCCTGGGCGCCGCTGGCGTTCACGAAGCGATCTATTGCCTGCTGATGATGGAAGGCAACTTCATGGCCGGCTCGGCCAACATCGACGAGATTGATCCGGTTGTGGCCGATATGCCAATCCTGACCAAGACCGTTGAAAACGCCAAGATCGACACCGTGATGAGCAACAGCTTTGGTTTTGGTGGCACCAATGCCACCTTGGTACTCAAGCGCTGGCAGGGCAAGTAAGCTCGCAGGTTGATCACACGAAAAAGCCCCGACTGGTTCGGGGCTTTTTTTTTGCGTTTGATTTGAAACCGCGTCGCCTTCATCACAGGCAAGCCAGCTCCCACGTTCGACCGCGTTCATCCTGAAGGAATACGGTCCAGTGTGGGAGCTGGCTTGCCTGCGGCTGGGCCGCCCCGGTTCCCCGCCCTACACCGAAAACCGCGCCACCATCGAATTCAGATCCACCGCCAACCGCGACAACTCCTGACTCGCTGCACTGGTCTGGTTGGCCCCGGTCGATGTCTGGTGCGCGAGGTCCCGGATATTCATCAAGTTACGATCCACCTCCCGCGCCACCGCCGCCTGCTGCTCCGAGGCACTGGCGATCACCAGGTTGCGTTCGTTGATCAAGGTGAATGCCGAGGCAATCTCTTCCAGGGCCATGCCCGCCGATTTGGCGATATCCAGTGTGGAGCGCGCCCGAGTATTGCTCTGCTGCATCGAGCTGACAGCCTGGTCGGTGCCCTGCTGAATCCCGCTGATCATCTGCTCGATTTCCTGGGTCGACTGTTGCGTGCGATGGGCCAAGGCCCGCACCTCATCGGCTACCACCGCAAACCCGCGCCCGGCATCCCCCGCTCGCGCCGCTTCAATCGCCGCGTTCAGTGCCAGCAAGTTGGTTTGCTCGGCAATCGAGCGAATCACATCCAGCACTGTGCTGATGCCATAGACCTTTTGCGCCAGCGCTTCGACCTGGGTCACATTGGCGGTCACATCGGTCGCGAGGGCTTCAATCGACACCACCGTCTGCTGCACCTGCTCACGCCCTTGCTGGGCAATCCGGTCGGATTCGCGAGATGCCTGGGACGTGGCCACCGCATTGCTCGCCACCTCCTCCACCGCCACCGTCATCTGATTGACTGCCGTGGCCGCCTGTTCGATTTCCTGGTTCTGCTGGTGTAAACCACGGGTCGCATCCTCGGTGACGCAACTGAGCTCTTCGGAAGCCGACGCCAATTGGTTCGACGATTCTGATATGCGCCGGATAGTGTCGCGCAAGCTCTCCTGCATGCGCTTGAGCGCCTGTTGCAAGCGCGCCGGCTCGTCGCTGCCACTGAGCCTGATGTCGCCCGTCAAGTCGCCACTGGCAACGCCCTGGGCCACTTTCAACGACTGTGCCAGCGGCAGCACGATGCTGCGTGTCAGCCACACCGCCAGGCCAATCGTGACCAACGCCGTGGCGCCAATCATGGTCATCACCCAGACCCGCGACTGGCTGAACACCTGCTGTGCCAGCCGGGCGGCCTCGTTGGCGCTGGACTTGTTCAGATTGACCAAGTCACGCAGCGTCACGGCCATCTGGTCAGCCATCTGATTCATTTCGCCATTGACCACCGCAATGGCCTCCTCCAGCCGATTGGCCTTGGATAAGCCCACCACCTGCTCCTGGCGTTGCAGGTACTGCTGCTCCTCGACCTTGAAGCGATCAAACAGCACGCGCTCCTCAGGCAAGACGATCAATGCCTCGTACACGCCTTCAGCGTGGTGCAAACCGGTTTTTATTTCGGCAATTTTCTGCTCGTTCTGCGCCACCGCCTGGGGGTCGCGGTTGACCAGCAAGCGCAACGTCAGCGCCCGAATGCGCAACACATCCTGGTTCATCTCCCCCACCGCCATCACGCTGGGCAGCCAGTTGGTCTCCACCTGGTCCGACTGCTGGCGCATATTGGCCATCTGCAACAGGGCAAAGCCGCCCAAGACGAACACCATCAACGCCAGCACACCAAAGCCCAGGCCGGCGCGAGGGGCGATATTCAAACTGCGGATATTCATGCCAGGGTTCCTTCCAAAAGTACTGCATCCACCTGCAGCGGGTCTCTTGGACGTTATCGGCACCTCAGGTCATTGGCGTAAGATCAAAACGCGATATCAAGGCGCGTCGCCATCGCGATGCGGCTTGGGCAGGATGGCGAGGAAGTTGTCGCGCGCAACCTTGTGGGCAACGTCTTCGGGCAACGCATCGAGGAAAGGATCGAAACGGCGCATCTCTTTGCCCAACTTATTGAAGCGCCCCACAACATCGGAGCCGAGCATGAAGCGATCCGGGAAGCGCTCCACCAGCGCAACCCATTGCGGCCGTGGCTTGCCGGCGTCATCCAGCAGATAGGGCGTGAGCATGCTCCAGGACAGGTCGATATACAGGTTGGGGTACGCCTCAAGCAGGCGCGTCAGGGTAGGCAACAAAAAGTCCATCTGCACCTGATGACGGTGAATTTCCTTGCTGGTACCGGCATGGGCCCAGATAAAACGCGTGTGCGGGTGATTGCGTAACGGCTGCTCGACTTCCGCCAGGTACAGCGGGTTGCGCTCACGTTTGGAGGTGATGTTGGAGTGCAGCATCACCGGCAGGTCGTTTTCGGCCGCCAGGTGATAGATGCGCGTCATGGCTTCGTTATTGGCGCGCGGGGTGTCACCGGAGGTCAGGGCGGTAAGGTCATCGTGCCGGGTGAACACTTCACCGATGCCCTGCCACAGCCCTGGGTTGAGGTCGAGCATACGCTGGATGTGGGCGGCGGAGTTTTTGTCGTTGGGATTGAAACCGGCGAGGAAGGGATGAAAGTGCTGGCGTTGCTCGGGGGAAAGTTTATTGACCGCCGCCGCGACGATCACATCCGTGGCGCTGTACCAATAGGCATCGGCGTCGTCACCGGCGTAGTAGCGCGGGCGCTTGGGCTCGTCTTCGTGCCATTTCTTGGCCACGGGAATCCCGGAAATCATGACGTGCTCAATACGGTTGTCCGCCATGGCCTTGAGCAGCTTGTCCATGCCGGCGGTTTCCTGGAAAAAATCCACGTAGTGCAGGTGCGCGTCGCTGTAGGCATAGTCACGGGCCTGCACGACAAGGCTGCTGGCGGCGAGCAACAAGGCAAGACTCAGGCGGGCTCCAGACACGGTAAAACCTCAATAAGGGTTGATACGGGTAGACCTTGCGCCAGCCTTCAGGGTTCAGCATGGAAAAAACCGGAACACTGGGGTGCCAGCATGCTCTATAACTGCATGACCTTCATCCTGCGCCCTTATGAGGTTTGCCATGCCTGTTACCGTTAATACGCTGAACGCTGAAAACTTCCGTCACAGCGTGAATATCAATAATCACGAGCTGTTTACCGACCTGCCCAAGAGCCTGGGCGGTGACGATTCGGCGCCCTCCCCCCACGATTATTTCGATGCTGCGCTGGCGTCGTGCAAAGCTTTGACCGTGAGGCTCTACGCGCAGAAAAAAGATATCCCGCTGACCGGCGTGACCGTGGAGGTCACTCACGACAGCGACGAAGAGCAAAAGGGTAAATACAAACTCAACGTCAAGCTGACCCTCAAGGGCGTACTCACCGACGCCCAGCGCGATGAACTGCATCGCGTGGCCGATAAGTGCCCGGTACATAAGCTGATGACCACCGCCGAAGTCACTATCGAGACGAAATTGTCGGAAGGCGCCTTCAGCCAATAGCCCCAACTTCCCATCGAGCGGGTTATGCTCAAAGCATCCAACCCGCTCAGACTGGGATGCCCATGACCACCCTCACCGTGATTCGCCCTCGCCCCGAAGATGTAGAAGGCCAGCCTATCCTGCGGCCCCTGCCCTCGCGTGAATGCCGCAGCGTCGGTCCCTTTGTATTTTTCGACCATATGCTGCCGACCCGCTACGCACCGGGTAACGGCATGAATATCCGCCAGCATCCCCACATCGGCCTGTCCACCCTCACCTACCTGTTTGAAGGCACCTTGCAGCACAAGGACAGCCTTGGCTCGGACCAGGTGGTGCAAGCCGGCGATGTCAGCTGGATGACCGCCGGCAGCGCGATTGCCCACGTCGAGCGCACACCAGAAGCGGTCAAGGCCAGGGGTTTCAACCTGCATGGCCTGCAGGTGTGGCTGGCCTCGCCCAAGGACCACGAGACCGGGCCCGGACACTACAGCCATCACCCAGCCGCAAGTTTGCCGATAAGCGATAACCTCGGCGTGCAGGTGCGTTTGATCGCCGGTGATGGTTTTTGCCTCAGATCACCGGTGCCGGTGCTGTCGCCGACGCTGTATGCCGAAGTACAGATGCAAACCGCCACCACCCTGTTGATTCCTGATGAACATGAGGAACGCGCGGTGTATGTGCTGGAGGGTGAGGTGCAATTGGACGGTGAAGCCCTGGAGGTCAACAGCTTGGTGGTATTGCCGACTGGGCAGGAGATGACTCTGTATGCCGAGAGTGATTGCCACCTGATGGTATTTGGCGGGGCACCGCTGGATGGGCCACGGCGGATCAACTGGAATTTTGTGGCGAGCGACCCGGCTGTGATCGAGCAGGCGAGACAGCGTTGGGCGGCTGGGGATTGGCCCACTGTGCCGGGGGAGTCAGAAAGAATCGAGTTGCCTGTGAAATAGCTATCGCAGGCAAGCCAGCTCCCACATTTGATGGGTATACACATTTTAGAATGTAGGAGCTGGCTTGCCTGCGATGGCGTCCGATCAGGCGCTGAGAAATCAGCCCTTGAACACTTCATCCAACAAGTTATGCATCGACTGGAAAGCCCGTGCGGCGGTCTTGGCGTCGTACATCATCTTGCCCGGCACATTGGCATGGGGGTCGGTGAAGGAATGCACCGCGCCGCCGTAGCTGAGCAACTGCCAATCCACACCCGCCGCGTTCATTTCATCTTCGAACGCTGGCAGTTGCTCTTTGGGCACCAACGGGTCCGAGGCGCCATGCAGCACCAGCACTGAACCCTTGATGTTCTTCGCGTCTGCGGGGTTCGGTGTATCCAGAGTGCCATGGAACGACACGGCAGCCTTCAGCGGCGCGCCGGTACGGGCCAGTTCCAGGGAGCAGCAACCGCCAAAGCAGAAGCCGAAGGTGGCCAGTTTGGACGTGTCCACCGCGGCTTCAACCTGGCCTTGCAGTTGCTCGAAGGCGGTGTGCATGCGCTTGTTCAGCAACGGGCGATCATTCTTCAACGGCATCATCGCCGCGCCCGCTTCATCGCCATTTGAAGGACGTACGTTTTGCCCGTAGAGGTCGGCAATCAGCACCACGTAGCCCTTGCCAGCAACGGCCTTCGCAATCTCTTCGGCCCCCGCACTCACGCCCATCCAGTTCGGCGCCATCAGCAGTCCCGGCAACGGGCCCTTGTGGCTGGCATCGAATGCCAGACGGCTTTCATAAGACTGGCCATCAATCTGATAGACCACGGAACGTACAGTGACTTGGCTCATCATTTTCTCCAATTCAGATGGATTGACGATGCTCCCTGTAGGAGCGAGGGGGACGCCTAGTTCTTGCTCGCGAAAAACGTGAGATCACCGCGCTCATTCAGCATTTGCGCGTTATCGTTGACGTTCTTCGCGAGCAAGCTCGCTCCTACAGTAGAGCCAGAACGAAAAAACCCGCCGAAGCGGGTTTTTCTACAACGGTGTTAAACCGACAATTCAACCAACAGCTTGTTCAGTCGACGCACATACGCGGCCGGGTCCTTCAAGCTGTCGCCGGCTGCCAGGGCGGCCTGGTCGAAGAGGATGTGCGACAGGTCGCCAAACCGCTCTTCGCTCTGCTCGCCATCGAGTTTCTCGATCAGCGGGTGAGACGGGTTGAATTCGAAGATGGGCTTGGAATCCGGCACTTTCTGGCCGCTGGCTTCGAGGATCTGGCGCATCTGCATGCCCAGGTCCTGCTCGCCAATGGCCAGGATCGCAGGAGAGTCGGTCAGGCGGTGGGAAACCCGTACTTCACTCACCGCTTCGCCCAGGGAAGCCTTGATGCGCTCAACCAGGCCCTCTTTGGACTTGGCGACTTCTTCGGCTTCTTTCTTCTCTTCTTCGGAGTCCAGGTTACCCAGGTCCAGGTCACCACGGGCCACGTCGACGAAGGTTTTGCCGTCGAACTCGGTGAGGTAGCTCATCAGCCACTCATCGATACGGTCGGTCAGCAGCAGCACTTCGATGCCTTTCTTGCGGAAGACTTCCAGGTGCGGGCTGTTCTTGACCTGGGCGTAGGTTTCGCCGGTCAGGTAGTAGATCTTGTCCTGACCTTCCTTGGCACGTGCCAGGTAGTCAGCCAGGGACACAACCTGCTCGCCGTCTTCGCCTTGAGTCGAGGCAAAACGCAGCAAACCGGCGATTTTTTCCTTGTTGGCAAAATCTTCCGCCGGGCCTTCTTTCATGACCTGGCCGAAGTTTTTCCAGAAGCTCTTGTATTGCTCAGGCTCGTTCTTCGCCAGCTTTTCCAGCATGTCGAGTACGCGCTTGGTCAGCGCCGACTTCATGGAGTCGATGATCGGGTCTTTCTGCAGGATTTCCCGCGACACGTTCAGCGACAGGTCGTTGGAGTCGACCACACCTTTGATAAAGCGCAGGTACAGCGGCAGGAAGGATTCCGCCTGGTCCATTACGAACACGCGCTGCACGTACAGCTTCAGGCCTTTTGGCGCCTCGCGCTGGTACAGGTCGAACGGAGCACGGGCCGGTACGTAGAGCAGCGAGCTGTATTCGAGCTTGCCTTCAACCTTGTTGTGGCTCCAGCTCAGCGGGTTCTCGTAGTCGTGCCCGATGTGCTTGTAGAACTCCTGGTATTCCTCGTCCTTGATCTCGGTACGCGGACGGGTCCACAGGGCGCTGGCGCGGTTGACGGTTTCCCACTCCACCGCAGGGGCTTCTTCGCCTTCGGCAACGGTCTGTTCCTTGGGCAACTCGATCGGCAACGCGATGTGGTCGGAGTACTTCTTGATGATGTTGCGCAGACGCCAGCCATCGGCGAATTCGTCTTCACCGGCTTTCAGGTGCAGCACGATGCGCGTACCACGGTCAGCCTTGTCGATAGTGGCGATTTCAAATTCGCCCTCGCCCTTGGAAGCCCAGTGCACGCCTTCGCTGGCGTCAAGGCCGGCGCGGCGGCTGAATACTTCAACCTTGTCGGCGACGATGAAGGCCGAATAGAAGCCCACGCCGAATTGGCCGATCAGGTGAGAGTCTTTTTTCTGGTCGCCCGACAGGTTCTTCATGAAATCTGCGGTGCCGGACTTGGCGATGGTCCCCAGGTGGGTGATCGCATCGTCACGGCTCATGCCGATACCGTTGTCTTCGAGGGTGACGGTCTTGGCGTCTTTGTCGTAGCTCACACGGATCTTGAGTTCCGCGCCGCCTTCCAGCAACTCGGGCTTGGACAGGGCTTCGAAACGTAATTTATCGACAGCGTCAGAGGCGTTCGAGATCAATTCGCGAAGGAAAATTTCCTTGTTGGAATACAGCGAATGGATCATGAGGTGCAGCAGTTGCTTCACCTCGGTCTGGAAGCCCAGGGTTTCCTTTTGAGTTTCCACACTCATGGTCATCAAACTCCAATTGGATGGCAGTGGCCGCGCCCTTGAGGGTTGGCGGCGGGTTGTCATCAAAGTTGGGGACTAAGACCAGGATTTCAAGGGCGGACCAATTCCTCAATTTTGAAATGTGCCCGGGCAGTGGCAATCGGTTCGGCCGGCGTGCTCTGCCAAGCGGTAATCGCCACGTTGGCCACGCGCCGGCCCTGGCGCCATACCTGACACTTGGCATAGGTGTCCCGAAACTGGCCGGCGCGCAGGTAATCCAGGGAGAAGTCGATGATTTTCGGCAGGCCCGGAGCGCCAGTGAACACCAGCAGGTGCATGGCGGCTGCCAGCTCCATGAAGCCGGCGATCACCCCGCCATGCAACGCTGGCAATATGGGGTTACCAATATTGTCCTTGCTGGCCGGCAGGCGAAACAGCAACTCATCCCCCAGGCGAGTGCATTCGATGCCGATCAGCCTGGCATAGGGCACCAGCTCGAGCATCGCATCGTAGTTGCCACGGTCGAGGGCTTGCTCCAGGCGCGTCTTGAACCGATGCGTCATGCCTGTTCTCCCTTGATGACAGTGCCCAAGCCTTGAGTGCCTTTGAGGCGCTTGCCCATGCGCATGAACGTGCCTACCACATGGGCGATAGGTTGTTGCGGGTCATCCTGATAGGCAACGCCACGGGTGAAGATCACGTCGGTGGTGACCCGGTAGCATTGCGCGAAGCCATACACCGGCTTATGGGGTTCGGCGGGATGCATGTAGTCGATACGCAGGTCCAGGGTGGGGCACACCTCGAACTCGGGCAATACGCACAGGGTCGCCATGCCGCAAGCGGTGTCCATCAAGGAGGTCAGCGCGCCGCCGTGGATCACCCCGGTCAGGGGATCACCGACAATATGCGGCCCATAAGGCAGTACGAGGGTCATGCCCTCCTCGCTGGCTTCATGCACCGCCACACCCAGCACCTGGCAATGGCGCAGGGCCGAAACGAAGCGCACGGCACGCTCCAACAAAGGGTTTACGGTCATTGTTTTTAGACTCTTATTAGTGTGAATTCGGCGGATTGGAATGACTGGGTAAAGTTCCTGTACGAAACATGCTATATATCTGTGGGACATAAGGAACTAATGCTGGCCCCTTGGGTTCGAAAGGCCAGTAGATATCTTCAATAAGGAGAAACACCCCATGCGTAAGACATTAGCTATTTCCATGATGCTGGCCGCTGCTCTCGGTCTGGCTGCCTGCGACAAGAAATCCGAAGACAAAGCCCAAGACGCTGCTGCACATGCTGAGCAAGCTCAGCAAGATATGGCTAAAGCACAGGATAAAGTGAACGACGCTGCGAAAGAAAACGCCGAAGCTGCCAAAGCTCAGGCCGAATCGAACGAAGCTGCTGCAAAAGAAGCTGCACCTGCCGCACCTGCAGAACCTGCCAAGCAGTAATCGCAGGGTTTGAAGCTGTATTGCAGCAAAAAGAAAGCCCGCTGACTAAGCGGGCTTTTCTTTGTCTGCGATTTACTGCCAGCGCTACGATGCGCCCTCTTTTACAGCGTCGACTGCTGGTATATCGGTCGGGGTATACACCATCACCTGCAATACATCGGAATGGAACTCGCGGCGGTACAGCACCAGCACCACCCCGCTGCTCATCAACATGAACAACCAGGGGCTGACAAACCAGGCCAGCATGGTCATGCCGAAGTAATACGCACGCAGGCCAAAGTTGAACTGGTTGGCCGCCATCGAAATCACCCGCGCCGCCCGCAAGGCAAATGCATTGCGCTCCTGCTCCGACACATGTCGTTCACCAATCATCGGCGCCGAGCCCACCAGCACCGCCGCGAAGTTGTACTGGCGCATGCACCAGCTGAAAGTAAAAAACGCATAGACAAATACCAGGGCCAGGCACAGCAACTTGACCTCCGACATGCCCTGGGACGCCTGCTGCACCATCGGAATGTCTGCCAGCAACGACACCGCCCGCTCCGAAGCACCGAGCACGGTCAGGATACCCGCAAGGATGATCAAGGTACTGGAGGCAAAGAACGAGGCATTACGCTCCAGGTTGCCGATCACGCTGGCGTCGGCGATACGGTTATCGCGCAGCAGCATGCGGCGCATCCAGTCTTCACGGTACAGGTGCAACACGCTGGCCAGGCAGGCCGTGTCCCGAGCCTTCCACGTTGCGTAACGGGTGTAGCCGCCCCAGCAGAGGATGAACCAAAGAGCGGCAAGCAGGTGGACTTGATTGGTTTCGACGAACGACATGCGGGTCCTTCTAAATGTGAGCCCGGTGAGTTGTGCAACAAATATCAAAACCCCGGCCGTACTACCTGTCTTTTATGAGAATTCCTGTTTCCAGATGTACATGAGCTGGGCCTTGGAACCAATAGAACGCCTCCACTCACTTAGTTGGCCCCAGGGCACGAAGCCTTGATCATTTCTCAGGCGGAAGGAACTGCATATCTATCCTTAGGATGTTAAATGCGCTCAACGTCTCTCTCCGTCAGCCAAACACCTGCACCGCAAGCGATCCAACTGTCCGTGGGCACAGCCTCTGAATCGACAACGCAACACCCGCCTTTATCGCATCACCCTCAGCCCAAGCCGTGGGGACTGGACTCGGATGATCGGATCAAAATCCAGGTAGCCGGCATAAAGCCGGTCGTTGCCAATGATACAGGGCCGAACGCAGTCGCCGCGCAATCCCAATTGTTTGAGCAGCATCAGGCATACAACCAGAAAATCATTGATTTACTCAGTCAGCAGATGACATTCCAACGCTTTACCCAGGCTCAGTTGAAAAAAGCCTTTCCCCAGCTCACATCAATCGACCCGAACATTATCCACGTCAACACCTATCGAAAACAGCCGCCGGCAGAGCCCGTGCTGATTTCCACGCAAACCTTATCGGAGGCATTGCTCGAAAAGGTCGCGCAAGTCCACATAAACGCCGTCACTGGCACGCCCAACACTGAAGAACACAGTGCCAACATACAAACGGGCTTTTACATTGACGGACCTGCGGGTGCTCCCCAAACCAGGCTGGAGCATCAGGGTTCCCTGCTGACGCTTGCACAGGATATCGCAACCCGCTTTTCAGGCGCGCTCAGTAGCTACTGGAAAAGATCACCCAAAGGCTCCCTCAAGCAGCCATCACGTTCAGCCCAACTGCTCGCCCTGCACCGGCAAATGCTTTCCACCGAGGCAGCCCTGCGGGTTGAAGACGGAACCCTGAGCGAGGCTGGCAAAAAGTTGATCGACTTCGCCTTTCAGTACCCCACCCTTGAAGCACGCGAGCGCGAACTTCCCGCAGGGGATCGGCCTGGGGTGTATCCGATCCGGATAGATGACAACTCCGCCAACGGCGCATTTTTAGCCGGTTGTTTTCTTATCACTCGCAGCGACGGCTCGTCGGCCGAGGCACCTTACACCGCAAGTGACACCCGTAATATCGGGCTGGATGACACCACCGGGCCTGTAGTGCTTTATACCCCCGGGGACGGTTTCGAGGAGTTCGCGAGCCCTGGCAAAGCCCGCGAAGCATTGATGCAGAGAATCGATAATGATGACGAGAAGGCCAACCTGCTACTCAAAAGTCTACCGGTGTCGGTAGAGCACAGTCGAAACCCTCCGTGGGGTGATGATTTAATGCTGGGATTCGCCCCCGTCTGCGGCGACGTAGTGGCACAAACCTTTCCCCAGTTGTTGCAGCGACAGGCTGACGAGGTCAATGAAACCATGCAGGCCGGGTTCGCCCAAGCGCAAGCCGAAGCTGGCTCCTCTCGCACACCGTCGTTGCTCTCTGCCCAAACTGTCGAAACCATCAATGATGCAGCGGATCTTTCACTGCATTTCGATGGCAGTAATGCCCTGCTCGCACGCAATGAGCAACTGCACAACAAACTGCAGCCACAATGGCTTAAAGAACTGACTCCCCAACAAGAAACGAGCTATAGGGAGCTGGAGGAAGCACAGGATACAAGCCTTACGCACTTGCAAGCGCTATTGGCAAACATCCCGGCCCCCAACATTTTCGCCAAACAGTTGCTGGCCCAGGCGTTGAAAGCCAAGCTGCCGGACCGCTACCGGCACGAGGAAATAGACCCTGACCACGTGATGGTTCAGATGACCACACAGCAGTCGAGCAATCGCGGCCTTTTAGGTTCCGCAAACGCACCAAAGCCGAAGATCCACACCCGATCGCTTACCGACCTGACGCTCATGAACACAACGCCATGGCATGAACGCTCGCCGACGAGCACCTGGGCCGCTCGCGTCGTAAGTGCCAATGGAAAATACCTGCTGACCCTGGATAAGCCGTTTCTCGAGGACCTGATCAGCCAAACCGATGTGGGCGGCAAATACCTCAAACTACTGGATGACAAACTCAGCCCCACTGCCACCTCCGACGAAGCCAGGGTGCTGCCCGACGCGTGGAAAAACCATCTGAAGGCAAGGATGGCCAAGGACGCGTTCATCACCAGCCTGGATCCCGACGCCTATCTGAACAGGCAAAAAATCGCCGAACAATGGATCGAAGCGACGCTTGAGCATAGCGACTCCACCACCTGGCCAATCGTGAATGGTGCGTCCATCGTCTCGCATAGAGTGGTCCTGAACGGCAAACCCGTCCAGGGCATGATGGTCATCAAACCGACCAACCACCCCTCGCTGGTGCTGTACAGCCCGGATGCTCCCGACGGACGTCCTTTCAGAGAAATTGTGGACGAGGATCAACTTAACACGCTGCTGAACACGTCCGAGTGGATGTCCTACATGGATCAGCGGGTATCACCTGTTGATCGATACAATATTCACGACACCCTGTTTTTGCCTCAGCTCGGCACGTGGCTCAAGAAATTCGCGGCCGACCATGAAGCGGGCATCCGGCTGAAGCCGTTCAAAGGTAGCATCACTGAAAACCTGTACATGCAGGAGGTGGGGTTACTCAGAGGGAGAGCGTCGGTTGGGATGACAACCAGCGCAGAGATATCGGCCCGATCCACAGCCAACAAATTAATGTTCGCCGCAGACATAGCCCAATTCGTTCTAAGCCTCATCCCGGTCAACGCTGGTATGTCAGCCACCAACAGGCTCTCCAAGGCTGCGCTAAGAACGTTGCGTACACCCGGACAAAGCCTGCCCAAGCTCCTCACCCAACCGGGACGCTGGGGGGCGGTGTACAACGACTTCGCCATGGCTGCGTCGGGTATCCCTTTACTCAAAAGGACCCCGTTGCGCCCAGTGTTCAGAAGCCCTGGGCGCACGCTCCAACAGCGACTGACAATCACGGCAGGTACAAACGGTACGCCAAGCGGTCACGTCGTACCGGTTCCGGGTACGTCGATATCGGCCGGCCGCCCCTCAAGCATCCCGACTCAATTGCCGAACCCGGCCCACCCTGTACAGAACCGTGGGGACCTCGCCGCGCACGCACTGGATAATCAGCTACTGGCAGGAAAACCGCTCAGCGCCACCGGGCCACAACAAGTCGGTGAAAAATGGTTGATCCGTTACACCGATAACTCAGACGTGAGCAGGGTCTATCAAATAAGCCCAGCGTTCAAATTCGAATCAGGATTTGTAAACGTTATAAACCCCGAGACAAAGCGTCGGGTGGCTACGCTTTTGAACAAAGGGAACGGCGAATGGGTGCTAACCGGTTTGCCGGGAGGCGCCAAACTACCTCAAACGCTAGCCCCCCTACCGCAGCCTCATTCTGCCTCCTCGGCGGAAAACCTAGTGCCTGCAAGCAGCTCCACCACCTCCGGCAGTTCGCGAATAGAGCCGCCCATTCGAAAGCCACTTGCAGTGCTGGTCAATACCAGGGCTCGTGACCTGAACGCCGAACTGCATCTGGCCGGAGCGGCATTGAACCCCCGAGCGGCCCGAGCGGAACTGGTTCGCATCACAAAGCCGGATGACCTGAAGGTTGTATTGAAACCCGATACAGTCAGCAAGTTCGTCTTCACTCAAGACAACCAACTGATCATCGGTACTATCGACAAAAGTGCACCGCCAAAATGGTTATCACATCCTGCCATCGCGGAAATCGGTGCTGGCAGTGGCCAATCAGAAAAGGTAGTCAGCGCAGGCTATATAAGGAAAGACGCCTTCGGGAAATTCCACCTTTCCGATGTCTCTGGACACTATCTACCCAAAAAAAGCGATTTAAGGCCCGCCCAGGAATATTTGAGGAACATGGGAGTGGATTCGACAAAGAGCAAGTTCCCGATACCCTGAAACAGGCAGCCTGGCTTGGCACTGCGTACAAAAAAGCCCCGGATCATTTGATCCGGGGCTTTTTAATTGCAGCGTATAAGTCAGAGGTTTTAAGCGATCGCTTCGCTGCGCTTGCCCAGCATACGGTCAATCACCACAGCCACCACCAACGTCATCAACGATGGTACCAGCCACGCCAAACCTTGCTCGCTCAGCGGCAAGTTGGCCAACTGTGTAGGCATCCAACCCGCCAGGCCCGCGCCCTTGAGCGCGTCGATGCAGCCAAAGATGAACGACACCAGCATCACCGGGCCGACGATACGGCCCTGTTCCTGCCAGAACCCTTTGCAGAAGCTCAAGGCCACCAACACGATGCACGGCGGGTAGATCGCGGTCAGCACCGGGATCGAGAAGGCAATGAGTTTGGTCAAGCCCAGGTTGGACACAAACAGCGAGAACAGTGCCAGGATCACCACCAGGGTCTTGTAGGACAGCGGCAGGATCTTGCTGAAGTACTCGGCGCAGGCACAGGTCAGGCCCACGGCGGTCACCAGGCATGCCAGGGAAATCAGCACGGCGAGGAAACCACTACCCAAGGAGCCGAACGTGTATTGCACATAGGCATGCAGTACCGCCGCGCCATTGCTGGCACCCGCGGCCACGGCATGGCTGCCCGAACCCAGACGGAACAGGCTGACGTACACCAGTGCCAGGCCCACGCCGGCAATTAGCCCGGCAATGATCGCGTAACGGGTGATCAGCTTGGGCGACTCGACGCCACGGGAGCGGATAGCGTTGACGATCACAATGCCGAACACCAGGGCGCCCAGGGTATCCATGGTCAGGTAACCATTGATAAAGCCTTGGGAGAACGGCGCGGCAACGTATTCCGGCGTGGCAACCCCCACCTCACCGGCGGGCAAGGCAAACGCAGCGATACCGAGGATAGCCAGGGCGATGATCTTCAGCGGCGCCAGGAAACGGCCCACGGTGTCCAGCAGTCGCCCTGGATACAGGGAGACAAAGAACACCACCAGGAAATACACCGAGCTGTAGAGGAACAACGCCAACGGGCTTTCACCGGTCAAGGGCGCCAGGCCCACTTCAAACGATACTGTTGCGGTGCGTGGGGTCGCAAACAGCGGGCCCACTGCCAGGTAGGCCGCTGCCGCCAGCAGGCCACCGGCAATCTTGCCAATTGGGCTGCTCAGCGCGTCCATGCCACCACCGACCTTGGCCAGGGCGATCACGGTGACCACCGGCAAACCGACTGCGGTGATCAGGAAGCCCAGCGCCGCCATCCACACATGCGGCCCGGACTGCAAACCCACGATAGGCGGGAAGATGATGTTGCCGGCGCCCACGAACAGGGCAAAGGTCATAAAGCCCAGCGCCAGGATATCCTGGCTTTTCAACACTTTCATTTGAGGAAATACCACACTACTGAATCGGAATTTAGAGAGGGCTTCCCTATGGATGAGGGAAATGCTACCGGCCCTTGTGGGGACCGACCGGTCTAGCGCGCAGCTTCCTTTTGGGACGCGGACGCATAAAGAGGCGGCTAGAGTACAGAATCAGGCTGACAAACGCACTGTTGCGGGGCGAACTGTCCGATAAGCGACATTTGAATGTCGCGTTTTCATACTTAATTGGGCAACACAGAACCCTGTGGGAGCTGGCTTGCCTGCGATGGCATCGACTCGGTTTGGCTGATGCACCCAGTTGTCTGTATCGCAGGCAAGCCAGCTCCCACATTGAACCGAGCACAATCGTCAATCTGGCTATATCCAGAATGCACAAAGGCCACCCGAAGGTGGCCTTTGTGTGGTGAAGCGTCAGCTAAGCGCGAGGCTTACTTGACAGCCCAACCGGTCAGCTCGGCCAGGGCCTTGCCGATGTCTGCCAGCGAACGCACGGTTTTAACGCCTGCGTCTTGCAGTGCAGCGAACTTCTCGTCTGCAGTGCCTTTGCCGCCAGAGATGATTGCGCCAGCATGGCCCATGCGCTTGCCCGCAGGGGCAGTCACACCAGCGATGTAGGAAACAACCGGCTTGGTCACGTGTGCCTTGATGTAGGCAGCCGCTTCTTCTTCAGCCGAACCGCCGATCTCACCGATCATCACGATCGCTTCGGTCTTCGGGTCTTCCTGGAACAGCTTCAGGATGTCGATGAAGTTGGAGCCTGGGATCGGGTCACCGCCGATGCCGACGCAAGTCGACTGACCGAAACCGGCGTCAGTGGTCTGCTTTACAGCTTCGTAGGTCAGGGTGCCGGAACGGGAAACGATACCGACTTTACCTGGCAAGTGAATGTGACCTGGCATGATGCCGATCTTGCATTCGCCTGGGGTGATCACGCCTGGGCAGTTAGGGCCGATCAGGACTACACCCAGCTCGTCGCACTTAACTTTAGCGTCCAGCATGTCCAGGGTAGGAATGCCTTCGGTGATGCAGACGATCAGCTTGATGCCGCCGAAGGCCGCTTCCAGGATCGAGTCCTTGCAGAAAGGAGCTGGAACGTAGATCACGCTGGCAGTGGCGCCAGTGGCTTCTACCGCTTCTTTCACGGTGTTGAACACGGGCAGGCCCAGGTGCTCGGTGCCGCCTTTGCCTGGTGTTACGCCGCCAACCATCTGGGTGCCGTATTCGATGGCTTGCTGGGTGTGGAAACTACCTTGCGAACCGGTAATACCCTGGCAGATAACTTTGGTGTCTTTATTGATCAGGACGCTCATTACTTGCCCTCCGCAGCTTTGACAACTTGTTGAGCAGCGTCGGTCAGGCTGGTAGCCGCGATGATGTTCAAACCGCTTTCTGCCAGTACTTTAGCGCCCAGTTCAGCGTTGTTACCTTCAAGGCGAACAACAACCGGGATTTTAACGCCGACTTCTTTCACTGCACCGATGATGCCTTCGGCAATCATGTCGCAACGAACGATGCCGCCGAAGATGTTGACCAGTACTGCGGCGACATTGGAGTCGGACAGGATGATCTTGAACGCTTCGGTAACGCGTTCCTTGGTAGCGCCACCACCTACGTCGAGGAAGTTGGCTGGCTTGCCGCCATGCAGGTTGACGATGTCCATGGTACCCATGGCCAGGCCGGCACCGTTGACCATGCAGCCGATGTTACCTTCCAGGGCTACGTAGTTCAGTTCGAACTTGGCAGCGTGCGCTTCGCGCGGATCGTCTTGCGACGGATCGTGGAAAGTCTTCAGCTTAGGCTGACGGTACATGGCGTTGGCGTCGATGTTGATCTTGGCATCGAGGCAGTGCAGATCGCCGTCAGCCTTGATCACCAGCGGGTTCACTTCCAGCAGGGCCAGATCGTGATCCTGGAACAGTTTGGCCAGACCTACGAAGATCTTGGCGAACTGGGCAACTTGCTTGCCTTCCAGGCCCAGCTGGAAAGCCAGCTCGCGACCCTGGAATGGCTGAGCGCCAACCAGTGGATCGATAGTGGCCTTCAGAATTTTTTCTGGGGTTTCGTGAGCGATTTTCTCGATGTCCACGCCACCTTCGGTGGAAGCCATGAACACGATGCGACGGCTCGAACGGTCAACGACAGCGCCCAGGTACAGCTCTTTAGCGATATCAGTGCACGATTCAACCAGGATCTTGGTGACTGGTTGGCCATTGGCATCAGTCTGGTAAGTCACCAGACGCTTGCCCAGCCACTGCTGTGCGAAGGCCTTGGCGTCTTCTTTGCTGCGAACCAGCTTGACGCCGCCCGCTTTACCGCGACCACCGGCGTGGACCTGGGCTTTGACAACCCACTCGCTGCCGCCGATTTTGTCGCAAGCTTCTGCTGCTGCTTCCGGGGTGTCTACTGCGTAGCCCTTGGAAACTGGCAGGCCGTATTCAGCGAACAGCTGCTTACCCTGATACTCGTGAAGATTCATGCTTTTTACCGTCTTCGTTAGGTACTGCGCATTCGGCGCTGCGCTCATTATGAGTGCCGCGCCACCTGTGACTGCTGCTTGCGCAACTTGCGGGGCTTATGGCCCGTAAAGCTGCGCAAGGCTGCGTCCAGCGGATATTCCGCGGTGAGTCTTGCGCGCAAGGCTCACGACGGGCAACTCCGCCGTGGTTTCTTATTATCTCGCTTAGCGCTTCTTGCGGTTGGCGATGTGGATGGCGCCGCCATTCACTGCCAACGCTGCTTCGTGCAACGCTTCGGACAGGGTCGGATGGGAGAAGACCATCATGCCCAAGTCCTCGGCACTGGTGCCGAATTCCATGCCGATCGCGCCTTGCTGAACCAGTTCTGCAGCGCTTGGGCCAATCACGTGGACGCCCAAAACGCGGTCAGTCTTGGCATCAGCGATGACTTTGACAAAACCACCGGTGTCGTTGGCTGCCATGGCACGGCCAGAAGCGGCAAACGGGAAGGTGCCGACGTTAACTTCAACGCCTTCAGCTTTCAACTGCTGTTCGTTCTTGCCGACCCATGCAATTTCCGGGTGGGTGTAGATAACCGATGGGATCAGGTCGTAGTTCATCTGGGTCTTGTGACCCTTGATGCGCTCGACAACCATGATGCCTTCTTCGGAAGCCTTGTGGGCCAGCATCATGCCACGAACCACGTCACCAATGGCATAGACGCCAGGCACAGTGGTAGCGCAATGATCGTCAACGTGGATGAAACCACGCTCGTCGATGTTCACGCCGCTGTCGGAAGCCAACAGGTCATTGGTCACTGGGCGGCGACCAACGGCAACGATCAGCTTGTCGAAGGTGATCGTCTGCTCGCCGTCTTTATCGGTGTAGGTCACCACGACTTCTTCGCCGTTGACCTTGGAACCGGTAACACGGGCGCCAAGCTTGATGTCCAGACCTTGTTTGGTCAGGGTTTTCAGCGCTTCCTTGGAGACTGCAGTGTCAGCCGCCAGCAGGAACGTGTCCAGGGCTTCCAGCACGGTGACTTCAGCGCCAAGGCGCGACCATACCGAGCCCAGCTCCAGACCGATGACGCCAGCGCCGATCACGCCCAGGCGCTTAGGCACAGCCTGGAATTCCAGGGCGCCGGTCGAATCAACGATCACGCTGTTATCAACAGGAGCAGGCGGAATGTCGATTGGACGCGAACCTGGCGCCAGGATCACGTTTTCGGCTTCGATGACTTCAACCGAACCGTCTGGCTTGGTGACTTCAACTTTCTTGCCGGCCAGCAGCTTGCCGTGGCCTTGAATCGAAGTAACGCCGTTGGCCTTGAACAAGGTCGCAACGCCGGAAGTCAGGCCTTTGACGATGTTGGCTTTACGGCCGACCATTGCTGGTACGTCCATGGTCACGCCAGCATGGTTGATGCCGTGGATCGCGAAGCCGTCTTGGGCTTCGTGGAATTTCCAGGAGCTGTCCAGCAGCGCCTTGGACGGAATGCAACCCACGTTCAGGCAAGTACCGCCCAGCGCCAGTTTGCCTTCCTTGTCGGTGTATTTTTCGATGCAAGCAGTGGAGAGGCCCAGTTGCGCAGCCTTGATGGCGGCAACATAGCCGCCAGGGCCTGCACCAATCACTACAACGTCAAATTTCTGTGTCATGAAAATAGATCCTCTATTTGCGACAAGCTTCTAGCCACACGTTGCAAGCCAAGCTGCTTTTTCCTACAGCTTGTAGCTCGCAACGTGCGACTGCTTCTATCAGATGTCCAGGAGCAGGCGAGCAGGGTCTTCCAGCAGGTTCTTGATGGTCACCAGGAACGTCACGGCTTCTTTACCGTCGATCAGGCGGTGATCGTAAGACAATGCCAGGTACATCATTGGGCGGATCACGACCTGGCCGTTGATGGCCATCGGACGCTGGATGATGTTGTGCATGCCCAGGATCGCGGCTTGCGGTGGGTTGACGATCGGCGTCGACATCATCGAACCGAAGGTACCACCGTTGGTGATGGTGAAGGTACCGCCGGTCATCTCGTCGATGGTCAGCTTGCCGTCACGGGCTTTCTTGCCGAAGCCAGCGATGCCGCCTTCGATTTCGGCCAGGCTCATCAGCTCGGCGTTACGCAGGACTGGAACCACCAGGCCACGGTCGCTGGAGACGGCAACGCCGATATCTGCGTAGCCGTGGTAAACGATGTCGCCGCCGTCGATGGAAGCGTTGACTGCCGGGAAGCGCTTCAGCGCTTCGGTGGCCGCTTTCACGAAGAACGACATGAAGCCCAGGCGCACGCCGTTGTGGGACTTCTCGAACAGGTCCTTGTACTTCGAACGCAGGGCCATGACTTCGGTCATGTCGACTTCGTTGAAGGTGGTCAGCATCGCCATGTTCGACTGAGCTTCAACCAGGCGCTTGGCCACGGTGGCACGTACGCGAGTCATCGGTACGCGCTTCTCGGTGCGGTCGCCAGCGGCAAACACAGGCGCAGCGGCAGCAGGCGCTGCAGCCTTGGCAGGTGCGGCAGCCGGAGCGTTCTTCTTGGCTTCAACTGCGGCAACCACGTCTTCCTTGGTCACACGGCCATCTTTGCCGGTGCCCTTGATGGAAGCCAGGTTGATGCCGTTTTCTTCAGCCAGTTGACGCGCAGCCGGAGCAGCGATTGGATCTTCGCCACCGGCTGCCGGCGCAGCGGCAGGCGCCGAAGCAGCCGGTGCAGGCGCTGCAGCAGCGCTGCCCTCTTCGATCGAGCCCAGTACCTGGTTCGACAGAACGGTAGCGCCCTCTTCAGCAACGATCGCGCCCAGCACGCCGTCAGCTTCGGCCAATACTTCCAGAACGACTTTGTCGGTCTCGATGTCGACGATCAGGTCGTCACGCTTGACGGCCTCGCCTGGTTTCTTGTGCCAAGTGGCAACGGTGCCATCGGCAACCGATTCCGGGAATGACGGGGCTTTGATTTCGATAGCCATTATCTGTAGGTCCTTAAAATTCGGTTTCAGTCAGCGCGAAGGCGTTAAACAGTGAAAGCATCTTGCAGCAGTTTTTCCTGCTGCTCGGCGTGCATCGACGCGTAACCACAGGCAGGTGCAGCAGAAGCATCACGACCGGCATACTCAAGGACCAAAGCCTTGTTGTGGTTGCCGATGCTGCGACGCAGATGATGCTGGCTGCTGTACCAGGCGCCCTGGTTCATCGGTTCTTCCTGACACCACACTACGTTCGTGAGGTTGGTGTAAGGCGCGATGATCTCCATGAGGTCATCTTCCGGGAACGGATAAAGCTGCTCGATACGCACGATGGCGATGTCTTCGCGGCCTTCGGCACGGCGTTTTTCCAACAGATCGTAGTAGACCTTGCCGCTGCACAGGATCAGGCGAGTGACCTTGGCGGCGTCCAGCGTATCGATCTCTGGAATCACGGTCTGGAACGAACCTTGGGCCAGATCTTCCAGGGTCGAAACGGCCAGCTTGTGACGCAACAGCGACTTCGGCGTCAGCACCACCAGCGGCTTGCGCAGCGGACGGATCACCTGGCGACGCAGCAAGTGGTAGATCTGCGCCGGGGTCGTCGGCACGCACACCTGAATGTTGTGCTCGGCGCACAATTGCAGGTAACGCTCCAGACGGGCCGAGGAGTGCTCAGGGCCCTGACCTTCATAACCGTGTGGCAGCAGCATGGTCAGACCGCACAGACGGCCCCACTTGTGCTCGCCGCTGGTGATGAACTGGTCGATAACCACCTGGGCACCGTTGGCGAAGTCGCCGAACTGGGCTTCCCAGATCACCAGCGCGTTCGGCGTGGTGGTCGAGTAACCGTATTCGAACGCCAGTACGGCTTCTTCGGACAGGAACGAATCGTACAGGTCGAAACGTGGCTGGCCTTCGTAAAGGTTCTGCAACGGGATGTAGGTGCCCGCGTCTTTCTGGTTGTGCAATACAGCATGACGGTGCGAGAACGTACCGCGGCCGATGTCCTGGCCGGTCATGCGGATCGGGTGACCTTCGAACGCCAGGGTCGCGTACGCCATGGTTTCGGCGTAACCCCAGTTGATCGGCAGGCCGCCAACTTGCATCTTCTGACGGTCTTCGTAGATCTTCGCAACCTGGCGCTGTACGACGAAGCCTTCGGGAATTTCCAGCAGCTTGGCGGACAGTTCCTGCAACGTCTTCAAATCGAACGAGGTATCGTGACGGGCAGTCCAGGTGTGACCTAGGTACGGGCGCCAGTCAACGAACAGCTCTTTGTTCGGCTCCTTGACCAGGCTTTTCACTACATGCAGGCCGTTGTCCAGCGCGTTGCGGTATTCGTCGACTTTCGCCTGAACACGCGCATCGTCAACCACGCCGGCCTTGGTCAGGCTTTCGGCGTACAGCTCACGGGTGGTGCGCTGCTTGGTGATCTGCTGGTACATCAACGGCTGGGTGCCGCTTGGCTCGTCCGCTTCGTTGTGACCGCGACGGCGGTAGCAAACCAGGTCGATGACCACGTCACGCTTGAACTGCATGCGGTAGTCGACAGCCAGTTGGGTCACGAACAGCACGGCTTCCGGATCATCGCCATTCACATGGAGGATCGGCGCCTGGATCATCTTGGCAACGTCGGTGGCGTACTCGGTGGAGCGCGCATCCAACGGGTTGCTGATGGTGAAGCCCACCTGGTTGTTGATGACGATGTGAACGGTACCGCCGGTCTTGAAGCCGCGAGTCTGCGACATCTGGAACGTTTCCAGGACCACGCCTTGACCGGCGAATGCCGCGTCACCGTGGATGGAAATCGGCAGCACTTTCTCACCGGTGGCGTCGTTACGACGATCCTGGCGAGCACGCACCGAACCCTCGACCACTGGCGAAACGATTTCCAGGTGGGAGGGGTTGAATGCCATGGCCAGGTGAACTTCACCGCCGGTGGTCATCACGTTGGACGAGAAGCCCTGGTGGTATTTAACGTCACCGGAACCCAACTCGACCTTCTTCTTGCCTTCGAACTCGTCGAACAGCTCACGCGGGTTCTTGCCGAAGGTGTTGACCAACACGTTCAGGCGACCACGGTGAGCCATGCCGATCACGATTTCCTTGGTGCCATAGGAACCGGAACGCTGGATCAGCTCGTCGAGCATCGGAATCAGGCTTTCGCCGCCTTCCAGGCCGAAACGCTTGGTGCCTGGGTATTTGGTGCCCAGGTATTTTTCGAGGCCTTCGGCCGCGGTCACACGCTCCAGCAGGTGGCCGCGCACATCGGCGGACAATACCGGACGGCCACGCACGCCTTCCAGGCGGTGCTGGAACCACTGGCGCTGCTCGGAATCAGTGATGTGCGTGAATTCAGCGCCGATGGTGCGGCAATATGTCTGCTGCAACGCTTCGTGAATTTCGCGTAGGCTCGCTTCCTCTTTGCCGATGAACAGGTCGCCGGCACGGAAGGTCGTATCAAGATCGGCATTGGTCAAGCCGTAATGATTGATCGACAGGTCTGCAGGTGCAGGACGCTGCCACAGCCCCAGCGGGTCAAGCTGGGCTGCCTGGTGGCCACGCATACGGTAGGCCTGGATCAGTCGCAGTACTTCAACTTGCTTCTTCTCGTGCTCACTGCTCACGCTGCCGGCGGAAACCGGTTGGGCGCGGCGCTGGTTCTTTGCCAGCAGCACGAACTGATCGCGAATTGTTGCGTGCGATACATCGGTGGCAGCGTTGCCGTCTGAAGACAACGTCTGAAATTTGGTGCGCCATTCTTCTGGCACAGCGTTAGGGTCGTGCAGGTAGAGCTCATAAAGCTCTTCCACATAGGCAGCGTTACCACCTGAAAGATAGCCGCTGTTCCACATGCGCTGCATCACGCTTTCTTGCATGCTTGGTCACCCTCGATTTGGGGACACCACCGGCGAAAACACCGAGTCTGCTTGCAAAAGGCCAAGTGCAGCGACCAAAACAAGCCACTTAGGATCACGCTGATAGTTCGGGTACCAACCCGAATGCCCCTGCTTGTCTCATTTCTTCAAAATAAGAGCCGCGGCTTTGTAAGTCGCTGCTCAAGTTAAAACTACGGCGCCGGTTGAAGCCTGCGCCGTAGCATTTACGGGCACAACGGTCCTGCTTTTACTACAACGTCAGTTACACGCCGCTCTGCAGCAGCATGTTACGGATGTGACCAATGGCCTTAGTCGGGTTCAGGCCTTTAGGACATACGTTGACGCAGTTCATGATCCCGCGGCAGCGGAATACGCTGAACGGGTCATCCAGCGAAGCCAGACGCTCGGACGTCTTGGTGTCGCGGCTGTCTGCCAGGAAGCGGTAGGCTTGCAGCAGCGCAGCTGGACCCAGGAACTTGTCCGGGTTCCACCAGAAGGACGGGCAGGATGTCGAGCAGCAAGCGCACAGGATGCACTCGTACAGGCCATCGAGCTTTTCACGTTCTTCCGGGGACTGCAGACGCTCGATGGCCGGAGCCGGCGTGTCGTTCTGCAGGAACGGCTTAACTTTCTCGTATTGCTTGTAGAAGATGCTCATATCGACGACCAGGTCACGGATAACCGGCAAACCTGGCAGCGGACGAACGATCAGCTTGTTGCCTTTGACCACGGCGGACAGCGGCGTGATGCACGCCAGGCCGTTTTTGCCGTTGATGTTCATGCCGTCGGAACCGCACACACCTTCACGGCAAGAGCGACGATAGGAGAAACCCTCGTCCTGCTCTTTGATCAGTGCCAGTACATCCAGCACCATCAGGTCTTTACCACCGGTATCGACCTGGAATTCCTGCATGAACGGCGCAGCGTCCTGATCAGGGTTGTAGCGATAAACACTGACTTTCAACATGGCAGCCACCCTTAGTAAGTCCGAATCTTCGGTTCAAACGTCGGTACCGTCTTCGGCGAGAAGTTCACGGCACGCTTGGTTACGCGCTTGTCACCCGGGAAGTACAGGGTGTGGCACAACCAGTTTTCGTCGTCGCGATCTTCGAAGTCTTCACGAGCGTGAGCACCACGGGATTCTTTACGAACCTCGGCGGCGATCGCCGTCGCTTCAGCCACTTCCAGCAGGTTTTGCAGCTCAAGGGCTTCGATACGAGCGGTGTTGAACGCCTGGCTCTTATCGTTGATCTTGACGTTGGCGATGCGCGTGCGCAGGTCGGCCAGCTGGGCAATACCCTTCTGCATGTATTCGCCGGTACGGAACACACCGAAGTAGTTCTGCATGCAGCTTTGCAGCTCGCGACGCAGGGTTGCTACGTCTTCGCCATCAGTGCGCTCGTTCAGAGCGTTCAGACGCGCCAGGGCAGCTTCGATGTTGGCGTCGGTGGCGTCATCGTATTCGATGCCGTCAGTCAGCGCCTTTTCCAGGTGCAGGCCGGCCGCGCGACCGAATACCACCAGGTCAAGCAGCGAGTTGCCGCCCAGGCGGTTGGCACCGTGAACCGATACGCAAGCCACTTCGCCTACCGCGAACAGACCATGGATGATCTCGTCCTCGCCTTCGGCGTTCTGGGTGATTGCCTGGCCATGAATGTTGGTCGGCACGCCGCCCATCATATAGTGGCAAGTTGGAACCACCGGAACCGGCGCAACTACCGGGTCAACGTGGGCAAAGGTCTTGGACAGCTCGCAGATACCAGGCAGGCGGCTGTGCAGCACTTCTTCGCCCAGGTGATCGAGCTTGAGCAGTACGTGGTCGCCATTCGGGCCACAGCCGTTACCGGCGATGATCTCTTTAACCATCGAACGAGCCACAACGTCACGACCCGCCAAGTCTTTGGCGTTCGGAGCATAACGCTCCATGAAACGCTCGCCGTGCTTGTTGATCAGGTAACCACCTTCACCACGGCAACCTTCGGTCACCAGTACACCGGCGCCGGCGATGCCGGTCGGGTGGAACTGCCACATTTCGATGTCTTGTACCGGTACGCCAGCACGCAGGGCCATGCCGACGCCGTCACCGGTGTTGATCAGGGCATTGGTGGTCGACGCGTAGATACGACCTGCACCACCGGTCGCCAGCACAGTAGCCTTGGCGCGGATGTAGGTGGTTTCACCGGTTTCGATGCAGATGGCGATCACACCGACGAACTCGCCTTGTGCGTTCTTGACCAGGTCTACCGCGTAGTACTCGTTCAGGAACGTGGTACCGGCTTTCAGGTTGCCCTGATAAAGGGTGTGCAGCAGCGCGTGACCGGTACGGTCGGACGCAGCGCAGGTACGGGCAGCCTGCCCGCCTTTACCGTAGTCCTTCGACTGGCCGCCGAATGGACGCTGGTAGATACGGCCTTGCTCGGTACGGGAGAACGGCAGACCCATGTGGTCCAGCTCGAACACCGCGGCCGGGCCTTCCTGACACATGTATTCGATAGCGTCCTGGTCACCGATGTAGTCGGAACCCTTGACGGTATCGTACATGTGCCAGCGCCAGTCATCGTTCGGGTCGGCGGAGGCAATGGCGCAGGTGATGCCACCTTGGGCCGATACGGTGTGCGAGCGCGTCGGGAACACCTTGGTGATCACGGCAGTCTTGTGACCGCCCTGGGCCAGCTGCAGCGCAGCGCGCATGCCAGCACCGCCGCCACCAATAATGATGGCGTCGAATGAAATAGTTGGAATGTTAGCCATGAATCAGATACCCCAAAGAATCTGCACACCCCAGACGAAGTAAGCGAACATCGCAACGCCGCATACTGCCTGGAAGAGGAAACGTACTGCAGTCGCGGACTTGCCCAGCGCCATCGGCGTCAGGTAGTCAGTCGCGATGGTCCACATGCCGACCCAGGCGTGAGCGCCCAGGGCTACAAGGGCCAGCAGACTGAAGATTCGCATCGCATTGTGGGAAAACAGGCCGTGCCATTGCTCATAGCCGATGCCCGGGTTTGCGACGAGGTATCCGATCAGGAAAATGAAATAAGCCGCGAGAACGACCGCAGACACACGCTGTGCCATCCAGTCATAGAGGCCCGAACGCGACAGATTCGTTACGCTGGTTACCATATCCAAACTCCTGCCAGAACGATCAGCACCACGGAAATGGCGACGATGATTTTCGAGCCCAGGCGGCCGCCTTCCAGCGTCTCACCGATGCCCATGTCCATGATCAAGTGGCGCACACCGGCTACCAGGTGATACAGAAGAGAGGACAGGAGGCCCCATGCTACGAACTTGGCCAGCGGGCTGGTCAAGCATGCCTTCACCTCGGCGTATCCTTCCTCGGAACCCAGGGATTTGCTCAATGCATAAAGCATGATGCCCAAGCCCAGGAACAGGATGATGCCGGAAACACGGTGCAGGAACGACGTAACGCCGGTGATGGGGAGTTTGATGGTCCTTAGGTCTAGGTTTACAGGTCGTTGGCTATTCACGGCTTTTTTTCACACTGAAGAGCCCCTAACAATCAGGGCAAAGTTGTTGGGGAGTGCGACTGGTCAGGTAAGCACCACCCAGGGAGTGCGACCCCCAATGAAAGCAAGCCCAAAAGCCCTTGGCGGTCGGTGGCCGAGTATAGACAGTTAGGTTACTAATGACAACGCGCACACCTCACCCTAATAGCTGATTGCGCTGGCGGGATAAAAGGCGTAAATGGCAGTCAATTTCGACGAAAAAGTACGGTTAAAGCCTTCTGGCGCAAGACTTTAGGCAAATTGACATCTGGATTTATATCAATATAGTGGTGCGGGCCCTGCGTGGGGGGTCTGTCTGATGATTTGAAGCATAAATAGGAGGCCACATGGCTGACAAAAAAGCGCAGTTGATCATCGAGGGCGCAGCCCCCGTCGAGCTGCCCATTTTAACCGGCACCGTTGGTCCCGATGTTATCGACGTACGGGGCCTGACGGCCACGGGCCGTTTTACTTTCGACCCAGGCTTCATGTCGACCGCTTCCTGCGAGTCGAAGATCACCTATATCGATGGTGATAATGGCATTCTGCTTCATCGCGGCTACCCGATCGAGCAACTGGCTGAAAAGTCGGACTATCTGGAAACCTGCTACCTGCTGCTAAATGGCGAATTGCCAACAGCCGAGCAGAAAGCCCAGTTCGTCAGCACCGTGAAGAACCACACCATGGTTCACGAGCAGTTGAAGACCTTCTTCAACGGCTTCCGTCGCGACGCCCACCCGATGGCCGTCATGTGCGGTGTAGTAGGCGCCCTGTCGGCCTTCTATCACGACTCCCTGGACATCAATAACCCGCAGCATCGCGAAATTTCCGCGATCCGCCTGGTTGCCAAGATGCCTACCCTGGCCGCAATGGTTTACAAGTACTCCATGGGCCAACCCATGATGTACCCGCGCAACGACCTGACGTACGCGGAAAACTTCCTGCACATGATGTTCAACACCCCGTGCGAGATCAAACCGATCAGCCCGGTGCTCGCCAAGGCCATGGACCGGATCTTCATCCTCCACGCCGACCACGAGCAGAACGCTTCCACCTCTACCGTGCGCCTGGCGGGCTCTTCGGGTGCCAACCCGTTCGCCTGTATTGCCGCCGGTATCGCCGCACTGTGGGGCCCTGCCCACGGCGGTGCGAACGAAGCCGTATTGACCATGCTCGATGAAATCGGCGATGTGTCCAACATCGACACCTTCATCGCCAAGGCCAAGGACAAGAACGATCCGTTCAAGTTGATGGGCTTCGGTCACCGGGTCTACAAGAACCGCGACCCGCGCGCTACTGTCATGAAGCAGACCTGCGACGAAGTGTTGAAGGAACTGGGCATCAAGAACGATCCGCAACTCGAACTGGCCATGCGCCTGGAAGAGATCGCCCTGACCGACCCGTACTTCATCGAACGCTCGCTGTACCCGAACGTCGACTTCTACTCGGGGATCATCCTCAAGGCGATCGGCATTCCAACCAGCATGTTCACCGTGATCTTCGCCCTGGCGCGGACCGTGGGCTGGATCTCCCACTGGAAAGAAATGCTCTCCAGCCCGTACAAGATTGGCCGCCCGCGCCAGCTGTACACCGGCTACGAGTCGCGTGACATCACCAAGCTGGAAGACCGCAAGTAAGCATTCAACTGCTTAGCTGCATTGAGAACGGCCTCCCTTAGTGGAGGCCGTTTTTGTTGGTGTGACCTGATCTACCGTCATCGCAGGCAAGCCAGCTCCCACATTGGACCGCATTCCAACAAAAGGACACGGCCCAGCGTGGGAGCCGGGCTCGCCCGCGATGAGGCCAGCCCAGGCGACACAAAAAAGCCAAGCAAAAAAATACCCCGGCCTTGCGACCGGGGTATCTCTTATGCAACTGACGACTTAGTGATTAACCGCCCCACTCGCCCCCAGGCCAGTCTGCGAACGCACAAACTGTGGGAAGTACAGCGCACGCTCTTTCTCTGCCGCCGCCGACTTGTCGGTGATGGAGAAGAACCAGATGCCGACGAACGCAATGATCATCGAGAACAGCGCCGGGTACTCGTACGGGAAGATCGCCTTTTCATGATGCAGGATCGACACCCAGATGGTCGGACCGAGGATCATCAGGCCTACGGCGCTGATCAAGCCCAGCCAACCGCCAATCATGGCACCACGGGTGGTGAGGTTTTTCCAGTACATGGAAAGCAGCAGCACCGGGAAGTTACAGCTGGCAGCGATAGAGAACGCCAGCCCGACCATGAACGCAATGTTCTGGCTTTCGAACAGGATACCCAGGCCGATGGCCAATACACCCAAGGCTACGGTGGTGATCTTCGACACGCGAATCTCATCTTTCTCGTTGGCTTTGCCTTTCTTGATCACGCTGGCATACAGGTCATGGGACACCGCCGAAGCACCCGCCAGGGTCAAGCCGGCAACCACCGCCAGGATGGTGGCAAACGCCACGGCCGAGATGAAGCCCAGGAAGATACTGCCACCCACCGCGTTGGCCAGGTGCACCGCCGCCATGTTATTACCACCGAGCAAGGCGCCCGCTGCATCCTTGAACGCCGGGTTGGTGCTGACCAGCAGGATCGCACCGAAACCGATGATGAAGGTCAGGATATAGAAGTAGCCGATGAAGCCGGTTGCGTACAGTACGCTCTTACGCGCTTCCTTGGCGTCGCTCACCGTGAAGAAGCGCATCAGGATGTGCGGCAGGCCAGCGGTACCGAACATCAGTGCCAGGCCCAGGGAGAACGCCGAAATCGGGTCTTTCACCAGGCCGCCGGGGCTCATGATCGCTTCACCTTTGGGGTGAACCTTGATCGCCTCGGAGAACAGCATGTTGAAGTCGAAGTTGACGTGCTTCATCACCATCAGCGCCATGAACGAGGCACCGGACAGCAACAGTACCGCCTTGATGATCTGCACCCAGGTGGTCGCCAACATGCCGCCGAACAGCACGTACAGGCACATCAGGATACCCACCAGGATCACCGCCACATGGTAATCAAGGCCAAACAGTAGCTGGATCAGCTTGCCCGCGCCAACCATCTGCGCGATCAGGTAGAACGCCACCACCACCAGCGAGCCACACGCCGACAGGCTGCGGATCTGGGTTTGCCCCAGGCGATAGGACGCCACGTCGGCAAAGGTGTATTTGCCCAGGTTACGCAAGCGCTCGGCGATCAAGAACAGAATGATCGGCCAGCCCACAAGGAAGCCGATCGAGTAGATCAAGCCGTCGTAGCCGGAGGTGAATACCAACGCGGAAATCCCCAGGAAGGACGCCGCCGACATGTAGTCACCGGCAATCGCCAGACCGTTCTGGAAACCGGTGATCTTGCCGCCCGCCGCATAGTAGTCCGCCGCCGACTTGTTGCGCTTGGACGCCCAATAAGTGATGCACAGGGTGGCGCCGACAAACGCGACGAACATCACAATGGCCGAGACGTTCAGCGGTTGCTTGTGCACTTCACCGGTCAGTGCGTCCGCCGCCCAAACGGCCGGAGCCAACAGCGAAGCACCGAATAGAGCCAATAGACGCCGGATCATTGCGCAGCCTCCTTGAGAATCGCATTGTTCAGGTCGTCAAATTCGCCGTTGGCCCGACGCACGTAGATGCCGGTGAGAATGAAGGCCGACACAATCAGCCCGACGCCCAGGGGAATGCCCCAGGTAATCGAGGAACCAGGGCTGATCTTGGCCCCCAGCACTTGTGGCCCGTAGGCAATCAACAGGATGAAAGCGGAGTAAAGCCCTAGCATGATCGCCGAGAGAATCCAGGCGAACCTTTCCCTTTTCCTGACCAGCTCCTTGAAACGCGGGCTGTTTTGAATCGAGAGGTAAATGCTGTCGTTCATTGTTTTTATCCTCGCAGCACAGCTTTTTATTATTTTGGAACGTATCCACTGTATGCGGCTGCGCAATGGGTTCCAGACGACCTTAGTAGTAGATCGAGCTTAGCGAGGATTTGTAAAAAGTGTAGGAGCGAGCTTGCTCGCGAAAAACGTCAACGATAACGCGTTCATTCTGGATGATCGCGGTGCCTGTGCGTTCTTCGCGAGCAAGCTCGCTCCTACAATTGGGGCGGGGTTATTTAGCAGTCCATTCGGCGACGCGCTCGGGGTGCTTGGCTACCCAGTCCTTGGCCGCGGCGTCCGGCTTGGCGCCTTCTTGAATCGCCAGCATGACTTCACCGATTTCATCCTTGGAGGCCCACTGGAATTTCTTCAGGAAGGCTGCGACTTCCGGCGCTTTCTTCTCCAGGCCCTTGCTGCCGATGCTGTTGACGGTTTCAGCAGCACCATAAATCCCTTTTGGGTCGTCCAGGAAACGCAGTTTCCACTTGGCGAACATCCAGTGCGGTACCCAACCGGTGACCGCAATCGACTCCTGCTTGTCTTCGGCGCGGGTCAGTTCGGCAATCATCGCCGCACCCGAGCTGGCTTGCAGTTTGTAGTCCAGGCCATATTGTTTGATAGCTTCGTCGGTCTTGAGCATTACGCCCGAACCGGCGTCGATGCCGACGATCTTGTTTTTGAAGGTGGTATCGGTCTTGAGGTCTTCAATGGACTTGGCCTTGACGTATTCAGGCACGATCAGGCCGATCTTGGCGTCTTTGAAGTTGGGGCCGTAGTCGACCACCTTGTCCTTGTTCTTGGTCCAGTATTCACCGTGGGTTACAGGTAGCCAGGCGGAAAGCATGGCATCGAGTTTGCCGGTGGCGACGCCCTGCCACATGATCCCGGTGGCAACCGCTTGCAGTTTTACGTCGTAGCCGAGCTTTTGCTTGATCACCTCTGCCGCCACGTGAGTAGTGGCCACGCTGTCGGACCAGCCGTCCACGTAGCCGATGCTCAGGGTCTTGCTGTCGGCACTGGCCAGTGTGGAGCCCATCGCAACTACCAGAGTGGCAGCTGCGCCCAAGAGTCGTCGCATCTTCATAGTACTTCCCCGAAAGTGCTGCGCCCGACGGATGCCGAGCGACGTCAAACTGTTGTTATAGGGTGCACCGCGCCCCCTTCACGCGCATCGATCCGGTTGCTGAGGCATCAGTGGAGTACTGACAGTTTTATCTTCAACCTGCGTAGGCATTTGCCCTGCTCTGTCAGCGACCTTGGTTGAGCAGGAAACGACATCACATCGCCAGCAGGATGCTTTGTAGGCGTTATCGCCAGAATCCCGCCCGAAGTTTGCATGTCAAAATTATGCAGCCCCACAGGGCTGCGGCAAATCCGGGTAAGATGCGCGCCTTTGCTCCCCCAGATAAGCCGACCATGCCCGCGACTGCCCGCTTCCCTGCCCTGCCCTATTTCTTCGCCTTGATCCTCGGCGTGCTTGCCCTTGTCGGCTATTGGTACGGCCTCGGCCGGCCCGTGGTGTTGCCAGACGTCGCCAGCGCCAGCCATAAGCTGCAATGTGCGTCCTACACACCGTTCGACAAAGACCAATCCCCATTCGATCAACCGTTCGCGTTGCGCCCCGAGCGCATGGACGCCGACCTCGCGCTACTGGCTACGCGCTTTGAATGCATTCGCACCTACTCCATGACCGGCCTGGAGGCCCTGCCGGACATGGCGCGCAAGCATGGGTTGAAAGTGATGGCCGGGGCCTGGGTCAGCAGCGACCCCGTGGCGACCGAAAAAGAGATCAACGAGTTGATCGCGGCGGCCAACGCCAGCCCGGACGTGGTGACCTCGGTGATCGTCGGCAACGAAGCCCTGCTGCGCAAGGAAGTCACCGCCAAGCAACTGGTGGCGCTGATCCATCAGGTTAAAAGCCAGATCAAGCAGCCCGTCACCTATGCCGATGTCTGGGAGTTCTGGTTGCAACACCCGGAAATCGAGCCTGCGGTGGACTTCCTGACCATTCACCTGTTGCCGTATTGGGAAGATGAGCCGTCCGGCATCGACCAGGCGCTCAAGCACGTGGGCGATGTGCGCCAGACCTTCGGCCATAAATTCGCGCCCAAGGACATCGTGATCGGCGAAACCGGCTGGCCCAGCGAAGGTCGGCAGCGCGAAACCGCCGTGCCCAGCCGGGTCAATGAGGCCAGGTTCATGCGCGGCTTCGTGGCCATGGCCGAAGCCAATGGCTGGCGCTACAACCTGATCGAAGCCTTTGACCAGCCATGGAAACGTGCGAGTGAAGGGGCTGTGGGTGGTTACTGGGGGCTGTTCGATGCAGACCGTCAGGACAAAGGTATCCTCGCCGGCCCGGTGACCAATGTGCCGTACTGGCGGCTGTGGCTGGGCGTCGGCGGGCTCATCCTGCTGGGCACCCTGGTGCTCGGCGGCCGCGTTCGCAGCACTCGCTCTGCGTTAATACTGCCGTTGCTAGGGGCCGTCGCAGCGTGCTCCATCGGCAGTTGGGCCGAACTGACCCGCGTTACCGCGCGTTTCAACGATGAATGGCTATGGGCAGGCTTGCTGGTGGTCTTGAACCTGCTGGTGCTGGCTCATGCCGCCCTGGCCCTCAGCGCCCGGCAAGGCTGGCGTGAGCGCGGGTTCAACTGGCTGGAGCAGCGCGCCGGCTGGTTGATGGCAATTGCCGGGTTTGCCGGTGCGGTGATGATGCTGGCGCTGGTGTTTGACCCGCGCTATCGCAGCTTTCCAAGCGCAGCGCTGGTGTTGCCGGCCCTGGTGTACCTGATACGCCCGGTGACCGGGCCACGTCGGGAGATTGCGTTGCTGGCCTTTATCATCGGTGCCGGCGTTGCGCCGCAGTTGTACCGTGAAGGGCTGTTGAATCAGCAGGCCTGGGGTTGGGCAGTGGTCAGCGTGCTGATGGTTGCGGCTTTGTGGCGTTGCTTGCGAGTGCGCAAGGCGTAACACCGCTATCGCAGGCAAGCCAGCTCCCACAGTTGCCCGTGCTCACAGATAGAAATGTGTGAACACAATCAACTGTGGGAGCTGGCTTGCCTGCGATGAGGCCACATCAGGCGCCGCGAGGCTTCCTGACCAACCGCAACCCCGCAATCACCACCGCGAACACCGCAAACGTCGTGTTGTACAGCGCCAGCGCCGGCAACCCGAACACCAACCCCACCACCGCCAACGCCCACCCCGCACGCCCCGGTACAAAAAAGCCCAGCACCGAAGTGATCAACGCCGCCCACCCCAGCAGCTTGAAATGAATCATCAAACCCAGGTTCGAACGCACCTGGCATTCCCAGCGGCTGGCCTCATCAGCGCAGATGCCAACCCATTGCCCATCCTCCATGAAGCCATAGCGTGCGGCATAACTGGCGGCCAGCCATAACGGCAGGGCAATAAGCAGCAGTATCAACGGCAAACGACGGGACATGGGGCACTCCGATAGGCAAAAACGGCGCCCAGCTTAATCCCACGGCGGCCGTTAGCAAGGTGTTCGCGCAGATATCTGTTCAACAATGCGTGGCAAAGTGTATCGTCTGGCTACTATTACCCCGATTCCGACGTTTTTTCCGACTTTTCGTGCCGAGTGCTGGCACTTCGGTGACAAGGCGGTGGTCATAGCCTGCGAACTTCATTCAGCCCGTTCCTCTTAGGGATTAAGTCATGCTCCGTTCCTTGCGCTGTGCTGCCTTGCTGGGCAGCCTATTTTTGAGTGCGTCAGCACTGGCCGTCGATATCGACCAGGCCAGCTATGGCTACCCTTTGACCAACCCGTTCGAAGCGACCATTGCCACCACACCTCCCGATCTGCGGCCAACCCTGCCGACCGACGACGAGATCACCCAGTCCGACTACACCCTGACGATGCGCCCCGAGCGCGAGTTCAGCCTGCCGGACAATTTCTGGGCGGTGAAGAAACTCACCTACCGCATTGCCAAGCAGGACCGTGCTGCGCCGTTGATCTTCCTGATCGCCGGCACCGGCGCACGCTTTGACAGCAGCATCAACGAATACCTGAAAAAGCTGTATTACCAGGCCGGCTACCATGTGGTGCAGCTGTCTTCGCCGACCAGCTTCGACTTCATCAGCGCCGCTTCGCGCTTCGCCACCCCGGGCATCACCCAGGAAGACGCCGAAGACATGTACCGCGTGATGCAAGCCGTACGCGCGCAGAACGCCTCGTTGCCCGTGACCGATTTCTACCTCACCGGCTACAGCCTGGGCGCCCTGGATGCGGCGTTTGTCAGCAAGCTGGATGAGACCCGCCGCAGCTTCAACTTCAAGAAAGTGCTGCTGCTCAACCCACCGGTCAACCTCTACACCTCGATCACCAACCTCGACAAGCTGGTACAGACCGAGGTCAAGGGCATCAACAACAGCACCACCTTCTATGAGTTGGTGCTGAGCAAACTGACGCGTTACTTCCAGCAGAAAGGCTACATCGACCTCAACGATGCCTTGCTCTATGACTTCCAGCAGTCCAAGCAGCACCTGACCAACGAACAGATGGCCATGCTGATCGGCACCTCGTTCCGCTTCTCGGCCGCCGATATTGCCTTCACTTCGGACTTGATCAACCGACGTGGCCTGATTATTCCGCCCAAGTACCCGATTACCGAAGGCACCAGCCTCACGCCGTTCCTCAAGCGTGCCCTGCAGTGTGACTTCGACTGCTACCTCACCGAACAAGTGATCCCGATGTGGCGCGCGCGTTCCGATGGCGGCAGCCTGCTGCAACTGATCGACCAGGTCAGCCTCTACGCCCTCAAGGACTACCTGCGCGACAGCCCGAAAATCGCCGTGATGCATAACGCCGACGACGTGATCCTCGGCCCTGGCGACCTGGGCTTCCTGCGTAAAACTTTCGGCGATCGCTTGACCGTCTACCCGCTGGGCGGCCACTGCGGCAACCTTAATTACCGCGTCAACGCCGACGCCATGCTGGAGTTCTTCCGTGGCTAAATATCTTCTGCTGCTTGCCGCACTGATGTGCGCAGGCGTGGCCAATGCCGACAACAGCAAGGCCCAAGAACCCGTCAAGGTCGATGCCGACGGCTTCAAGGAGCCGCTGACCAAGCTCAAGTTCAACCCAGGCCTGGACCAGCGCGAATTCGAGCGTTCCACGCTCACCGCGCTCAACGTCTACGACCCACTGGAGTCGTGGAACCGCCGCGTGTACCACTTCAACTATCGCTTCGACCAGTGGGTGTTCCTGCCGGTGGTGAACGGTTACCGCTATGTCACGCCGAGCTTTCTGCGCACCGGCGTGAGCAACTTCTTCAACAACCTGGGCGATGTGCCCAACCTGATGAACAGCTTGTTGCAGCTCAAGGGCCACCGCTCGCTGGAAACCACCGGGCGCCTGCTGGTCAACACCACCATTGGCATCGCGGGCCTGTGGGACCCGGCCACCGCCATGGGCCTGCCGCGCCAGAGCGAAGACTTCGGCCAGACCCTGGGCTTCTACGGTGTACCGGGTGGCGCCTACCTGATGCTGCCGATTTTCGGGCCGTCGAACCTGCGTGATACCGGCGGCCTGCTGGTGGACTACAGCGCCGAATCGCAGATCAACTTCCTCAACGTGTCTGAAGTCAGCTCCAACCATCCGGAAGTCTGGGCCCTGCGCGCCGTCGACAAGCGCTACCAGACCAGCTTCCGCTACGGCCAGATGAACTCGCCGTTCGAGTATGAGAAGGTGCGGTATATCTACACCGAATCGCGCAAGTTGCAGATCGCCGAGTAAACAGCAGCGATAAAAAAAGGCCATTCGATTGAATGGCCTTTTTTATGCCTGCGGTTTCACCCTCGCAGTGCTTTCCAACCTTTACCTGCCACGCTGACCACTGCCAGGACGACAGCGCCGGCAATGATCCCCGCCACCGCATTGAGCAGCGTTGGCATCAGCCACGCCAACGCGCCGGTGCTCTGGCTCACGGTTTCGATCCAGTGATGCACCACGGGCACGCCATGGGTGAGGATACCGCCACCAACCATGAACATCGCCGCCGTGCCGATCACCGACAAGCTCTTCATCATGTAGGGCGCCGCACTCAGGATGGCGCCGCCAATACTGCGTGCTATCTGACCCGGTTTCTGCGTCAGCCACAGCCCCAGGTCGTCGAGTTTGACGATACCGGCGACCAAGCCGTAAACGCCAATGGTCATGACAATGGCGATACCCGACAGCACGATCACCTGTTGAGTCAGCTGCGCATCGGCAACGATGCCAAGGGTGATGGCGATGATTTCCGCTGAAAGGATGAAGTCGGTACGGATCGCGCCCTTGATCTTGTCCTTTTCAAAGGCCACCAGATCGGTTGCCGGGTCGGCCACAGCCTCTGCCAACTGCGCGTGCTGGGCCTGGTCTTCAGCCTTGCTGTGCAGGAATTTGTGCGCGAGCTTCTCAAAACCTTCGAAACACAGGTAAGCGCCGCCCAGCATCAACAAGGGGGTCACCGCCCAGGGAGCGAAGGCGCTGATCAGTAACGCGGTGGGCACCAGTATCAACTTGTTGAGAAACGAGCCCTTGGCCACCGCCCACACCACGGGAATTTCCCGCTCAGCGCGCACGCCGGAGACCTGCTGGGCGTTCAGTGCAAGGTCATCGCCCAGCACGCCCGATGTCTTCTTGGCGGCCATTTTTGTCATCAGCGCGACGTCATCGAGTACCGCCGCGATATCGTCGATCAACACCAACAAGCTGCTTCCTGCCATGAACCGGACTTCCGTTAGAGAGAGATGACGCGAGCATAGCGCGGCGCAAAGCGTTGCGGGCAGATTGTTGAGGCCCGCGGATGGCCGGTGCTACCATGCGCAACCGCCTGTCATGGCAAGGAAACGTCTGGTTTATGAGCAGCATTCGCGAGCGCAACAAAGAAAAGATCCTGCGGGCGGCGAGCGAGGAGTTTGCCGACAAGGGCTTCGCCGCGACCAAAACCAGCGACATCGCCGCCAAGGCCGGGCTGCCCAAGCCCAACGTCTATTACTACTTCAAGTCCAAGGACAACCTTTACCGCGAGGTGCTCGAAAGCATTATCGAGCCAATCCTGGCGGCTTCCACGCCCTTCAACGCCGAGGGTGACCCCAAGGAAGTGTTGAGCAACTACATCCGCTCCAAAATCCGCATCTCCCGCGACCTGCCGTTTGCCTCCAAGGTGTTCGCCAGCGAAATCATGCACGGCGCCCCACACCTGAGCGCCGAGCAGGTGGAACAACTCAATGCCCAGGCCAAGCACAATATCGACTGCATTCAGAGCTGGGTTGACCGCGGCCTGATTGCGAAGATCGAGCCCAATCACCTGATGTTCAGTATCTGGGCGGCGACCCAGACCTATGCCGATTTCGACTGGCAGATCTCGGCGGTGACCGGCAAGGCCAAGCTGGATGAGGCCGATTATGAAGCGGCGGCGCAGACGATTATTCGGTTGGTGCTCAAGGGGTGTGAGCCGGATTGATAGACCGCGGCGAGGCTATCGCAGGCAAGCCAGCTCCCACACGGATTTGCGCCGGACACAAAATGTAAAATGGTCACAATCCCCTGTGGGAGCGGGCTTGCCCGCGATAGCGCCCATCCAGACACATCCTGCTAAAAGCCCGCCGATCAGCCTTCGCCCCTCAGTCTAGCCTCTCAGAACACCATCTGAAGAGAGGCCACGGAATGCCTGATTTACCTGCTTCAAAACGCCTGCGCATCGGCCGCTATAACGAGTCCAACCGCATTTACCTGCTCACCACCAACACCCTTGAACGCGAGCCCATCTTCAGCGACTTCAGACTCGGCCGCCTGGTCGTACAACAATTCAGGATCGCCCAATATAAAGGGCTCGCAACATCATTGGCCTGGGTGGTAATGCCTGACCATTTCCATTGGCTTGTTTCTCTGGAGAAAGGTTCACTTGCCGACTTGATGCGACAAGTTAAATCCAAGAGCACCCGAGTGGTGAATGCGGTGGCTGGCCGTCAAGGTCGCCTCTGGCAACCGGGCTTTCATGACTATGCCGTGCGTCGAGAGGAAAGCCTTGAGGGGATTGCACGTTACATCGTAGCCAGTCCACTCAGGGCCGGGCTGGTAAAGAAGTTTGGTGACTATCCGCTGTGGGATGCCATTTGGGTTTGACTGGAGACCGAGTCGACTGCATCGCAGGCAAGCCAGCTCCCACACTGATTGCACTCACACAGTTGAATTTGTGAACACCGCCAATGTGGGAGCTGGCTTGCCTGCGATAGCTTACTCACAGTCAGAACGATTCAAGCCGACACCCCCGCATCCGCCATCAACCCCACTCCTTCTATCGCCGTGATCGCACACTGCTCGTCAATATCGGACGTGTCCCCGCTGATCCCGATCGCGCCCAGCACCATGCCGCTCTGATCCCGAATCAACACCCCACCCGGCGCCGGCACGACGCTGCCCTGCCCCAGGCTGTTCAACGCCGCGATAAACGCCGGGCGCTGTTGGGCGTCCAGTGCCAGCAAACGTGAACCTTTGCCCAGGGCAATGGCGCCCCAGGCCTTGCCGATGGCGATTTGCGGGCGTAGCAGGCTGGCGCCGTCTTCGCGTTGCAGGGTGACCAGGTGGCCGCCGCTGTCGAGCACGGCGATGGTCAGTGGCGCAGCCGAAATGGTGCGGCCTGCGGTAAGGGCCTGGGTGGCCAGTTGGGTGGCGAGTTTCAAGGTTAAAGCGCTCATGGGTGCCGTCCTTATCTTGTTATGGGTAACGCGGTGAGGTCTGTTTGATCAGATGCTCGATCACACAAATAGAACACAATGATGTTTGTTTTTGTATACAATATTTTCCAACAAAGGCTCCACACGTCGAAAAAAGCGCTTCCGACGAACGCAAAGGTCAGTTTACGAAAGGCATTGACCAACGCCGCTCGCCGTGAATACACTTTGGACAGACACCACTTGTATACAATTACAAAACGCAAGAGGCACCAAAACCATGAGCAAAATGAGAGCAATCGAAGCCGCCGTCCTGGTGATGCGCCGTGAAGGTGTGGATACCGCCTTCGGTATCCCAGGCGCGGCGATCAACCCGCTGTATTCGGCCTTGCAGAAGGTGGGTGGCATCGATCACGTCCTTGCTCGCCACGTTGAAGGCGCCTCGCACATGGCCGAGGGCTACACCCGTACCAAGGCCGGCAACATCGGCGTGTGCATCGGCACGTCGGGCCCGGCGGGTACCGACATGGTCACCGGCCTGTACAGCGCCTCGGCCGACTCGATCCCGATCCTGTGCATTACCGGCCAAGCCCCCCGCGCCCGGATGCACAAGGAAGACTTCCAGGCCGTGGACATCACCAGCATCGTCAAGCCGGTGACCAAGTGGGCAACCACAGTGCTGGAACCCGGCCAAGTGCCTTACGCGTTCCAGAAGGCCTTCTATGAAATGCGCTCCGGCCGCCCCGGCCCGGTGCTGATCGACCTGCCGTTCGACGTACAGATGGCCGAGATCGAGTTCGACATCGACGCCTACCAGCCGCTGCCGCTGGCCAAGCCGCTGGCGACCCGTGTGCAAGTGGAAAAAGCCCTGGCTCTGCTCGACGCAGCCGAACGCCCATTGCTGGTGAGCGGTGGCGGCGTGATCAACGCCGACGCCAGCGAGTTGCTGGTGGAGTTCGCTGAGCTGACCGGCATCCCGGTGATCCCGACCCTGATGGGCTGGGGCACTATCCCGGACGACCACCCGCTGATGGTGGGCATGGTCGGCCTGCAAACCTCGCACCGCTACGGCAACGCGACGATGCTCAAGTCAGACGTGGTGCTGGGCATCGGCAACCGCTGGGCCAACCGTCACACCGGCTCGGTAGAGGTGTACACCGAAGGCCGTAAATTCATTCACGTCGACATCGAGCCGACCCAGATTGGCCGCGTGTTCACGCCGGACCTGGGCATCGTTTCCGACGCCGGCTCCGCGCTGACGATGTTCATTGAAGTGGCCCGCGAGTGGAAAGCCGCCGGCAAGCTCAAGGACCGCAGTGCCTGGTTGCATGACTGCCAACAACGCAAGGCCACCCTGCACCGCAAGACTCACTTCGACAACGTGCCGGTCAAGCCGCAACGCGTTTACGAAGAGATGAACCAGGTGTTCGGCAAAGACACCTGCTACGTCAGCACCATCGGCCTGTCGCAGATTGCCGGCGCGCAATTCTTGCATGTGTACAAGCCACGCCACTGGATCAACTGCGGCCAGGCTGGCCCACTGGGCTGGACCATTCCCGCGGCGCTGGGCGTGGTCAAGGCCGACCCGAGCCGCAAAGTGGTGGCCTTGTCGGGCGACTATGACTTCCAGTTCATGATCGAAGAACTGGCGGTGGGCGCACAGTTCAAGCTGCCGTACATCCATGTGGTAGTGAACAACTCATACCTGGGCCTGATCCGCCAGGCCCAGCGTGGGTTCGAGATGGACTACTGCGTGCAGCTGTCCTTCGACAACCTCAACGCCCCCGAACTCAACGGCTATGGCGTCGACCATGTGGCGGTTGCCGAGGGCTTGGGCTGCAAGGCCCTGCGTGTGTTCGAGCCAGGCCAGATCCAACCAGCCCTGCGCCGCGCCCAAGAGATGATCGAAGAATTCAAGGTGCCGGTGATCGTTGAGATTATTCTGGAACGGGTGACCAATATTTCCATGGGCACCGAGATCAACGCCGTCAATGAATTCGAAGACCTGGCCCTGGTCGGCAACGACGCGCCGACTGCCATTTCCCTGCTCGATTAAGGAGAACCCTATGCCGCGCTTTGCTGCCAACCTGTCCATGCTGTTTACCGAACAGGATTTCCTTGCCCGCTTCAAAGCGGCTGCCGATGCCGGCTTCCAGGGCGTGGAGTACCTCTTCCCGTATGAGTTCAGCTCTGCCGACATCAAGGCGCAGTTGGACGCCAACGGCCTGACCCAGGTGTTGTTCAACCTGCCTGCCGGTGACTGGGCCAAGGGCGAGCGCGGCCTGGCTTGCCACCCGGACCGGGTCGAGGAGTTCCGTGCCGGGGTCAAACTGGCAATCGCCTATGCTCAGGTCTTGGGCAACACCCAGGTCAATTGCCTGGCGGGAATCCGGCCACAAGGCGTCGATGACGAGACCGTGGAAAAGACCTTTGTCGCCAACCTCAAGTACGCCGCCGAGAAGCTGCAAGCGGCGGGTATCAAGCTGGTGATGGAGATGATCAACACCCGCGACATTCCCGGCTTCTACCTCAACAACACGGCGCAGGCCCTGTCGATTCGCGAGCAAGTGGGCAGCGCCAATCTGTTCCTGCAATACGACATCTACCACATGCAAATCATGGAAGGCGACCTGGCGCGGACCATGGCGGCGCACCTCGGCGAGATCAATCACATTCAGCTGGCGGACAACCCTGGGCGCAACGAACCAGGTACCGGCGAGATCAACTACCGCTTCCTGTTCGAGCATCTGGACCGCATTGGTTACGCGGGTTGGGTCGGCTGTGAGTACAAGCCGTTGACCACTACCGAGGCGGGTTTGGGTTGGCTCAAAACCCACAACGCCATCTGACACAACACAAAACAAAACAATGTGGGAGCTGGCTTGCCTGCGATGCAGACACCTCGCTGTATCAGGCATACGGGGGTGATGCCATCGCAGGCAAGCCAGCGCCCACACTAAAAGAGGTTTTTGATCATGGCTAAAATCGGATTTATCGGCACCGGCATCATGGGCCAACCCATGGCCGCCAACCTGCAGAAAGCAGGCCATCAACTGTTTCTCTCCGAACATCACGGCAAGGCTCCGGCTGAACTGATCAGCGCCGGCGCCGTGGCGCTGGCCAACCCGCAACAAGTGGCCCAGGAAGCCGAGTTCATCATCGTCATGGTGCCCGACACCCCACAAGTCGATGACGTGCTGTTTCGCGCCGACGGCGTGGCTGCGGGCCTGTCGCCGAACAAGGTGGTGATCGACATGAGTTCGATCTCCCCTACTGCCACCAAAGCATTCGCCGCCAAGGTCAACCAGGCCGGCGCGCAGTACCTGGACGCCCCGGTGTCCGGTGGTGAAGTCGGTGCCAAGGCCGGCACCTTGAGCATTATGGTCGGTGGCGAACCGCAGACGTTCGAACGCGCGTTGCCGCTGTTCCAGAGCATGGGCAAAAACATCACCCTGGTAGGCGGCAATGGCGATGGCCAGACCGCCAAGGTGGCCAACCAGATCATCGTTGCCCTGAACATCCAGGCGGTGGCCGAAGCGTTGTTGTTCGCCTCCAAAAACGGCGCCGACCCGGCCAAAGTGCGTGAAGCGCTGATGGGTGGCTTTGCATCGTCCAAGATCCTGGAAGTGCACGGCGAGCGCATGATCAAGGGCACCTTCGATCCGGGTTTCCGCATCAACCTGCACCAGAAGGACCTGAACCTGGCGCTGGCCGGTGCCAAGGAACTGGGGATCAACCTGCCGAACACCGCCGGCACCCAGCAAGTGTTCAGCACCTGCACGGCAATTGGCGGCGGCAACTGGGACCACTCGGCGCTGATCAAGGGCCTGGAGCATATGGCGAATTTCTCGATTCGCGATAAATAACCCACACCGCTGATCGTTCCCACGCTCCGCGTGGGAATGCCTCTTGTGACGCTCCGCGTCACGCTTTGGGCGCAGAGCGTCCCGGACTGCATTCCCACGCAGAGCGTGGGAACGATCGCAGAGCGTGGGAACGATCGCTGCACCTCTAATAACAAGAATCCCCCGGGAGCCCGCTTATGTCGGTCGATCCGCAACACCTGCTTCGCGAGCTGTTTGCCACAGCCATCGATGCCGCCCACCCCCGGCAAGTCCTTGAACCCTACCTGCCTGCCGACCGCAGTGGCCGTGTGATCGTGATCGGCGCCGGTAAAGCCGCGGCCGCCATGGCATTGGTCGTCGAAGATTGTTGGCAGGGCGAAGTCTCGGGCTTGGTGGTCACCCGCTACGGCCATGGCGCGCCATGCAAAAAAATCGAAGTGGTCGAAGCCGCCCATCCGGTGCCGGATGCGGCCGGCCTGGCCGTGGCCCAGCGCGTGCTGGAACTGATCAGCCATCTGGGTGAAGACGACCGCGTGATCTTCCTGCTCTCCGGCGGTGGCTCGGCATTACTGGCCCTGCCCGCCGAGGGCATCACCCTGGCGGACAAACAAGCCATCAACAAAGCCCTGCTTAAATCCGGCGCCACCATTGGCGAGATGAATTGCGTGCGCAAGCACCTCTCGGCGATCAAGGGCGGTCGGTTGGCCAAGGCTGCGTGGCCGGCCACGGTGTACACCTACGCGATCTCCGATGTACCGGGCGACCAGGCCACGGTGATTGCCTCGGGCCCGACCGTCGGTGACCCTAGCACCTCGCAACAGGCCCTGGCGATCCTCAAGCGTTACCACATCGACACCCCCGCTTCGGTGCGCAGTTGGTTGCAGAACCCGGCCTCGGAAACCGTCAAGCCTGGCGATCCGGTGCTTGCCCGCAGCCACTTCCAATTGATCGCCCGCCCGCAGCAATCCCTGGAAGCGGTGGCGGTCAAAGTGCGCCAGGCCGGTTTCAGCCCGCTGATCCTCGGTGATCTGGAAGGCGAAGCCCGCGATGTGGCCAAGGTACACGCCGGCATCGCCCGCCAGATCGTGCAGCACGGCCAGCCACTGGCGGCGCCGTGCGTGATCCTTTCGGGGGGCGAAACCACCGTCACCGTACGCGGCGACGGCCGTGGCGGACGCAACGCGGAATTCCTCTTGAGCCTCACCGACAGCCTCAAGGGCCTGCCCGGCGTGTACGCCCTGGCCGGCGATACCGATGGCATCGACGGTTCAGAAGACAACGCCGGCGCGATCATGACCCCCTGCAGCTACCGCCGTGCCGAAGCCCTGGGCCTGTCGGCCAGTGATGAGCTGGACAACAACAACGGCTACGGCTATTTCGCCGCCCTGGGCGACTTGATCGTCACCGAGCCGACGCGCACCAACGTCAACGACTTCCGCGCCATCCTGATCCTTGAGACTGCCAACCATGACGCCTGACAAGAAGGTCAAAATCCTCGCCACCCTGGGCCCGGCCACCGACGGTATCGATGACATCCGCGAGCTGGTGGAGGCCGGGGTAAATATCTTCCGCCTCAACTTCAGCCACGGTGACCACGCCGACCATGCCCAGCGCTACCAGTGGATTCGCCAGGTCGAGCGCCAGCTCAACTACCCGCTCGGCATCCTCATGGACCTGCAAGGGCCGAAGCTGCGGGTGGGACGCTTTGCCGAAGGCAAGGTGCAGCTCCTACGCGGCCAGGCCCTGCGCCTGGACCTGGATGAAACTTTGGGGGACCAACGCCGGGTCAACCTGCCCCACCCGGAAATCATCGCGGCCCTGGAGCCGGGCATGGACCTGCTGCTCGACGACGGCAAGCTGCGCCTGCGCGTGATCACCAAGCATGCCGACGCCATCGACACCACCGTGCTCAATGGCGGCGAACTGTCTGACCGTAAAGGTGTGAACGTCCCACAAGCGCTGTTGGAACTGAGCCCACTCACCGCCAAGGACCGCCGCGACCTGAGCTTCGGCCTGGAGCTGGGTGTGGACTGGGTGGCGCTGTCGTTTGTGCAGCGCCCGGAAGACATCCGCGAAGCCCGCGAGCTGATCGGCGATAAAGCGTTTTTGATGGCCAAGATCGAAAAGCCTTCGGCGGTGCAACGGTTGCGTGAAATCGCCGAACTGAGTGACGCGATCATGGTGGCCCGGGGTGATCTGGGCGTGGAAGTGCCGGCCGAGAGCGTGCCGCAGATCCAGAAAGACATTATCAGCACCTGCCGCCAACTGGGTAAGCCGGTGGTGGTGGCCACGCAGATGCTCGAATCCATGCGCTTCTCGCCGGCACCCACCCGCGCCGAAGTCACCGATGTCGCCAACGCGGTGGCTGAAGGCGCCGACGCGGTGATGCTGTCGGCGGAAACCGCCTCGGGCGAGTACCCGCTGGAAGCGGTGCAGATGATGAGCAAGATCATCCGCCAGGTGGAAAACGGCCCTGACTACCAGGCACAGCTGGATGTCAGCCGGCCCAAGGCAGATGCCACGGTGTCGGACGCTATCAGCTGTGCGATCCGCCGCATCAGCAGCATCCTGCCGGTGGCGGTGCTGGTGAACTACAGCGAGTCCGGCAGTTCCAGCTTGCGCGCGGCGCGGGAGCGGCCCGTGGCGCCGATTCTCAACCTCACGCCCAACCTGTCCACGGCGCGACGCCTGAGCGTGGCGTGGGGCGTGCACTCGGTGGTCAATGATCGGCTGCGCCAGGTGGATGAGGTGTGTTCCACCGCACTGGAAATTGCCCAGGCCCAGGGCATGGCGCAGCGTGGCGACACCTTGGTGATTACCGCAGGGGTGCCGTTCGGGCAGCCGGGGTCCACCAATTCGCTGCGTATAGAGACGCTGATTTAGCGCCTGTCAGGGCCTCATCGCGGGCAAGCCCGGCTCCCACCTTTGATCGAGTTTGCATGTCGAACATCAATCAAATGTGGGAGCTGGCTTGCCTGCGATGAGGGCAACTCGGTCTTATTGACTCAACCCAAATGCACAACCCAACCTGCCCCGACTGGGCCGAAGCCCTGCTCAACGGCTTCAGCCAAATCTTCCTGCAGCGCCACCCGCTGTGCGGCCTGCTGTGCCTGCTGGCGATCCTGATCGGTGCCCCTGCCTTGCTTGGCGGTGCCTTGCTGGGGGGCGTCGCAGGGTTGCTCACGGCCCAGCGCCGGGGGTATCCCAAGGCCGAGCGCCAGGCCGGGCTGTATAGCTACAACGGCGTATTGCTGGGCCTGTTGATCAGCCAGCACTTTGCCTGGTCGGCGCTGGTGCCGCCGCTGATCCTGGCGTGCGGCGGCTTGAGTGCCATCCTCACTCGGCACTGGTTGAAACACGCGACCCAACCCCTGGATTTGCCAGCGTACACCGCGCCCTTTGTTGGCCTGGGCTGGTTGCTGCTCGGCCAGGCCCCGGAGAACACCCTTGCGCTGAGCGAGCCCGACACTGTCGCTGTACTGGCCGCACCCTTCACCGGCCTTGGGCAAATCATGCTTCTGGACCAGCCCCTGGCGGGTGTGCTGATCGCCCTGGGCTTGCTGCTGGCCGACCGTCGCGCCGTCGCGTGGGCCTTGGGCGGCGCCACTCTCGGCATGCTGGCCGGCCTGTGGTTGAACGACCCCACTGGCGCCCTGCTCGGCCTGCATAGCTATAACCCCGCGCTGGCCGCGCTGGCCCTGTGCTCGTCGCGTCGCCAGCCTTGGTTGCCACTGCTGGGTATCGGCCTGGCCATCCTGCTCACCCCTGGCTTTTGCGGCCTGCACCTGCCCGCGCTGACCGCGCCATTTATTCTCGCGTGCTGGCTGGTGCGCGCCGGTCAGCGAATGCTGCACAAGCCTCACATGGACAGCCCGTTCGAATCGCCCTAGGCTTGCTCGATATTCGTTTCGGGCAGGGTTTATGGACAGCAACAACGACTGGCGCCAGCGCCTCTACATCATGGTGTTCCAAAGCGATACCGTCGCCGGGCGGCGCTTTGACGGCATCCTGCTGCTGATCATCCTCGCCAGCCTGGTGATCGTGATGCTCGACAGCATCGACACAATCCATCAGAACTACGCCGACGTGCTGGCCTATATCGAGTGGGGCTTCACGCTGATCTTCGCCATCGAGTACGGCCTGCGCCTGTATTGCTCGCCCAAGCCGCTGCGCTATGCCTTCAGCTTTTATGGCTTGGTGGACCTGCTCGCCATCGTCCCCGGCATCCTCGCGCTGTACTACAGCGACGCCCAGTATCTGCTGATCATCCGCATCATCCGGATGCTGCGCATCTTCCGCGTGCTCAAGCTCAGCCCGTATCTCAAGCAGGCCAACTACCTGATGGCGGCGCTGCGCGGCAGCAAGCAGAAGATCGTGGTGTTCCTGGTCAGCGTGTGCACCCTGGTGACGGTGTTCGGCACCTTGATGTACGTGATCGAAGGCCCGGAACATGGCTTTACCAGTATCCCCAAGGGCATCTACTGGGCGATCGTCACCCTGACCACCGTGGGCTTCGGCGATATCGTGCCCAAGACGCCCCTGGGCCAGGTGATTTCTTCGCTGGTGATGATCACCGGTTACTCGATCATCGCCGTGCCGACGGGTATTTTTACCGCTGAACTGGCCAGTGCCATGCGCGGCGAACAGCTGCATACCGACTGCCCAGTGTGCAAGAAGGACAGCCATGAACCCAACGCCGCGTTTTGCGCGCGCTGTGGCAGCAATCTGTTTCGCAAACTGGAATAAGCAAAGTTCGTTTTAATCTTTAAAGCTCTATGCAGGCCCGGCTATAGTCGCTGGCAAATTGCCTCCCTCTTCTCGAACAACAAGGAATGAGCAGTGAAAAAAATCCTCAGCGCCTCTCTACTGGCCGCCGGCCTGGCCTTGGCGGGCTCCGCCCAGGCAGCGACCACCCTGCTCAACGTCTCCTACGACGTGATGCGCGACTTCTACAAGGACTACAACGCCGCTTTCCAGAAGCACTGGGCAGCCGAGCATCCGGACGACAAGCTGACGCTGCAGATGTCCTTCGGCGGCTCCAGCAAACAGGCGCGCTCAGTGATCGACGGCCTGCCCGCCGACGTGATCACCATGAACATGGCTACCGATATCAATGCCCTGGTCGACAACGGCAAGCTGGTGCCGGACAACTGGGTGACACGCCTGCCGAACAACAGTGCGCCATTCACCTCAGCCACGGTGTTTATTGTGCGCAAAGGTAACCCCAAGGCGTTGAAAGACTGGCCCGACCTGCTCAAGGACGGCGTGCAGGTAATCGTGCCCAACCCTAAGACCTCGGGTAACGGCCGCTACACCTATCTGTCGGCCTGGGGTTACGTGCTGAAGAACGGCGGCGATGAAGAAAAGGCCAAGACCTTCGTTGGCAAGTTGTTCAAGCAAGCGCCAGTGCTGGACACCGGTGGCCGCGCCGCCACCACCACCTTCATGACCAACCAGATTGGCGACGTGCTGGTGACCTTTGAAAACGAAGCAGAAATGATCGCCCGCGAGTTTGGCCGTGATCAGTTCGAAGTGGTCTATCCAAGCGTTTCCGCCGAAGCCGAACCGCCGGTGTCGGTGGTGGATAAAGTGGTCGAGAAAAAAGGCAGCCGTGCCGTGGCCGAGGACTACCTCAAGTATCTGTGGTCGCCCGAAGGCCAGGAAATTGCGGCCAACAACTACCTGCGCCCACGGGACCCGAAGGTGCTGGCAAAGTACACCGACCGGTTCCCCAAGGTGGACTTCCTGTCGGTGGAGAAGACCTTCGGCGACTGGCGCACAGTGCAAAAGACCCATTTCAATGATGGCGGGGTGTTTGACCAGATCTACTCTGGCCAATAACCCATCTGACTGAATCAACTCGGTCAAACCTGTGGGAGCTGGCTTGCCTGCGAAAGCGATCTATCAGTCATATTTCTGGTGACTGGTGCACCGCCATCGCAGGCAAGCCAGCTCCCACTTTTTTGCGTAGGGCAGATGTGTCTGAATGTATCATCAGCCGGCATAAGTGATATCACCACAAGCAGCCTACTCACTTGAGAGCCTTGTCTTTACTCTCTCACGCCATCGTCCTTCGCCTTTATGAGTACACCATGAACGCAACCTCTCACGCTGCAGGCACCATGACCCGGGGCATGGTCATGCTGTTCGCGTTTTGCTGCGGCGCCATCGTCGCCAACATCTACTACGCGCAACCGATCATCGAGCTGATTGCCCCAGACATTGGCCTGACACCGGCAATGGCCAGCCTGATCGTGTCCCTCACGCAAATCGGCTATGCCCTGGGCCTGTTTTTCCTGGTGCCTCTGGGCGACCTGCTGGAAAACCGCAAGCTGATGATCACCACCACCGTCGTGGCGATCGCCAGCCTGTTGGGTGCGGCGTTTATCGAACAGCCGAACCTGTTCTTGCTGGTGTCGCTGCTGATCGGTTTCAGTTCCGTCTCGGTGCAGATCCTGATTCCGCTGGCCGCACACCTGGCGCCGGCCGAATCCCGGGGCCGGGTGGTCGGCAGCATCATGGGCGGCCTGCTGCTGGGCATCCTGCTGGCACGGCCGGTGTCGAGCGTGGTGGCCGACCACTTCGGCTGGCGTGCGATGTTCATGGCGGCCGCCGCACTGATGGCGTTTATCAGCGTGGTGCTGATGCTGACAATCCCCAAGCGCCAGCCCGATCACAGTGCCAGCTACGGCCAGTTGCTGCGCTCCCTGGGCACCCTGTTGCGTGAGCAACCGCTGTTGCGCCAGCGGGCGTTCTACCAGGGTTGCATGTTCGCTGCCTTCAGCCTGTTCTGGACTGCCGTACCACTGGAACTGGCGCGTAACCACGGCCTGAGCCAAAGCGAGATCGCACTGTTTGCCCTGGTCGGTGCCCTTGGCGCCATCGCCGCGCCCATGGCCGGTCGCCTGGCCGATGCCGGCCATACCCACCGCGCCTCGTTACTGGCGATGCTGTTTGGCGCGCTGAGTTTCCTCCCGGCGTTGGTACACCCGCTCTACAGCGTGATCGGCCTGGCAGTCACCGGTGTGGTTCTGGACTTCTGCGTGCAGATGAATATGGTCCTCGGCCAGCGCGCCATCTACGCCCTCGATGCCAACAGCCGTAGCCGCCTGAACGCGCTGTACATGACCAGCATTTTTATCGGCGGTGCGTTCGGTTCGGCGATTGCCAGCAGCGTGTATGAACATGGCGGCTGGTTGGCCGTCATGCTGGTGGGCAGCGCATTTGCGCTGGTGGCCTTGCTGCGCTTCCTGAGCGCGTCACGTAAAGCCGCGTTGGCCACTGCCCAAGCGTCCTGACGGGGCCTTCGGCGCATAAAAACGTTTCACAACGCACAAAGGGGCGGGACTTAATCAACCATTGAGTAAGTCCAGCCCCGCATTGCGTCAAACAATCGCGCCCCCTGCCGCCCCTGTATAGTTTTCAACGAAGTTCAACGCTATCTTGCCGTCGCGTGCCATTTGCGACAGGTCGATCTTGTCTTCTCCGTATTGAAGTCCACCAACAAGTCGGCATGGGTGCGTATTGAGAAATATGAGCTCCGTCTCCGGGTTTCATCTGAGCGCTGGCATTACCCATGCACTACTGGGTCAGGTGTTCACGATATGCCCGTGCTCCAGGCAACACAGCAAGCGTTCGACGGTATGCGCCAACGGGCCGGAATTATCCAATACGAACAACCCCGCGCCATGACCGGCAATCAATTCGGCAGTGAACCGCGCATTGCGCGCGAGGCGCTCCTCGATATCCGCCAATGACTCCCGCCCACGCGCAATCAGACGCTGGCGCAGCACCGCTTGGTCCACCGTGAGCAGCAATACCAGCAAGGTCGGATAACGCTCACGGGTTTGCGCCAGGTGCGCACGGGAACCGTTGACCAGAACGTCGTCCCCCGCGGCCAGCCAATCGTCGATTTCCCTGGGGATGCCGTAGGACAAGCCATTAGCCTGCCAGCTCAAGGCAAATGCGCCCTCGGCCTCCATGGCCGCAAACTGCTCGGGGCTCACACCTTGCGCCGCTTCGCCCACCGCCTCCGCGGACCGAGTGATCACCCGTCGCACCATGCGGCACCCACGCTCAACCAGACGTGGGCGTGCGGCATCCAGCAGACTGTCTTTGCCCGAACCCGATGGCCCGATGAGATAGATCAACCTGCCTGCCATTAAAAACCCTCTTCGCTTGTCCCCAGACAGGTGCATCCCCGGGACCACTGCGCAGCGCCTGGTTTGCACCCGGGCGGCCACGTCGTAATAGTCGTAGGAAAGTATACCTAGCAATCCTTCCCACGCCAGGCCAGCGATAGCCACATCACTACAGCGCACTGCGCATTCGGCGCATGCGTCGGGCTTTAATTGCTTGGCCCTACCGTGATCTACACAGTGCGTTTGAAAGCCATGAAAAAGGCGACCCTCAGGCCTAATGCCAGTCAGTTAAGAGCTAGAGCAGACAACCAGTGACTTGTGGCGAGGGAGCTTGCTCCCGCTGGACTGCGTAGCAGTCCCATTTTTGGGGCCGCTTCGCGC